>NZ_SMMH01000062.1 GCF_004634215.1 Deinococcus fonticola
AGCCGTGTAACACGGCTTAAAACCATGAAGGCCCGCGTAACCTTCCCATGCTCAACTGTTGACAAATTGCGGAAAAAGGCTTAAACTGTAATTACCTCAGAGAGAGGAAAGGAGCGTAAAAATGACCGCCCAGACCGCAGAAACCCGCAAGAACTTTACCCGCACTTGGGAAGCCAGGCTGTATGGCAGTTGGGGCGAAGGCGCAAGCGCCAGCGTGTTAATTGCCACCAAAATCTTGACCGTGACCGCCGACCACGAAGGCACACAGACGGCGACCATTGACGGCCAGCCTGTAGAGCTGCTGGAAGCCTACCGGGTCTACAAGTGGGCCAGCACTGAGGGCCGCTTGACCGTGCTGCACGAGGCCGAACTGACACCCCCCGAACAGCCCGAACCGCTGAAAATGCCCATGCAGGTTATTGGGAAAGCCCGCGCCCACACGCTTCACAAAATCATGGGCGCGTTAGGGATACCCCACGCTCAGCATTACGGCATTGCCGCGTTTGCCATTGACGAGCCGTTCCCGCTGGAAACCCTTAGCACCCTCACCGATGCCGAAGCGGGCCGCGTGTGGGCTTATCTGTGCAGCCACTATCCAAACGCCTGCCAAGTGGGGCAGCGCATTAAAGCTAAAACCGCCGCCCACGCCGCTTAAACCGCCTGGGGGCCAGTTGCGCCCCCTTCCCATCGAGGAAAGGAGCATAAGCCATGACCACCCAGACCGCAGAAAATATGACCGCCGCCGACGCCCTACGGATTAAGAACCTCATTCTCAGCTTGCCCGCGCAAGACCCGCAGCGGAAGCAAGTCGAAAACAAGGTAATGGAGGCCGCTGAGAGCCGGATGGACGCCGACGCCCGCGAGATTTACCGCTTATTGCAGACCATAGACTGCGCCCGCGCTGTGCGCGTGGGTTTGATGGTGCTGCAAGGCGTAGACGCTTAAACCCCTACGGCCCCGCCCCCAGCGGGCAGGGCCACCCCCACGAGGAGCGCCCGACATGGACGAACAGAACCAAATCAAAGCAGCCGCCACCGCCAGGAACCCCGCCGCCGAACTCGAAAGCCTTATCCGCGACCTCAAAGACCATTACCACCTCAGCGACGAGGAAACCGCCCAGGCCCGCGCCGATTACACGCAGGCGCTTACCACGGCCCTCAAGCGCCGCGAAAAGATGACCGAACTTTGGCCCGATGCGCCCGCCGCGTGCTTCATTTACGCCTCATTCTGCCGCCCGTTTTCCGAGTATGGCCGCGCCCCTGAAAGCGTCAGGGGGATGCAGCACCAGCCCGCCGACTGGCCCGCCTCTATCCCTCATTCCTATATTGCCAGCGCCGCCCCGCTGGAGTTGCCGCAGGTTGAATTACTGCGCTTTCCCCTGACATGACCACGCCCGCCGAGCGGCCCCGCGCACCCCCCACGAGGCCCCGCTTCTCTCTCTCTGAAAAAGCGCCCCCACGAGAGCGGCCACCGACTTGATAAAGTCGGTTTTTTGTTGTCATAGCCTGCCTGCAACGCCGACGAGGAAAAAGCCATGCAACACGGCTTAAAACCATGAAGCCCCGCGTAGCCTTCCCCTGCTCAAGTGTTGACAAATCACAGAAAAAGGCTTAAACTGTAATTACCTCAAAGAGAGAGGAAAGGAGCGTAAAAAATGTCAGTCATCGGATTTGCAGCAGACGAAATCAAGAGCATCGAGGCCGCAGCCCGCGAGATTTGCGGCGACCATACAGGCGGCGACCACTGGCCCGCGTTCTATGTGAGCAACCACAGCGAGTACGCCGAGCGGTACGAGTCCCGCAGCCTGACCGACGCCGAGCGCGTACAGTTGCGCCGCGAGTACGCCGCCGCCCCAGCCCGCCAGCAGTACACCCCCACCGCGCCCGCCGACCTCATGACCAGATTGCAAAGCCTTCTGTACAACTGCGAGGAGTTCAGCGGCGACACCGAAACGGCCCGCCGTAAGTTGCTGGACTGTGTGGCCTTTGAACTGATGACCGAGGGCGGCCCCGCCGTGAATCTGGACACCTTCGCCAACGTGCAGCGCATGGACTTTAACACCTACCGCATGACGACCATTGACCCCCGCGAGGGCGCACGCGGCAGGGCTTACACCTTCGCCAAGTTGCAGGGCCAGCCCCACCCCTACGAGGGCCACACGACCACCGACCCCCGCGAACTGTTCCGCATGGTGTGGGAAATGCGCGACGACTGCGCCGCCGACTACCGCGCCCAGGACGCCCGCCGTATGGCCGAGTTTATGGCCCTGATGGAGAGCGGCCACAGCTACCACAGCGCACAAATGGAAATGCTCAAGCGGCAGCTCGCCGCCAGCTAAACCGCGAACCTAGGCCCGCGCCCACCACCAGGGCGCGGCCACCACCCCGCCCCGTTTCTCTCTCTGAAAAAGCGCCCCCATGAGAGCGGCCACCGACTTTATCAAGTCGGTTTTTTGTTGTCATAGCCTGCCCACAACGCCGACGAGGAAAAAGCCGTGCAACACGGCTTAAAACCATGAAGGCCCGCGTAACCTGCCCACGCCCAACTATTGACAAATTGCGGAAAAAGGCTTAAATTGTAATTACCTCAGAGAGAGGAAGGGAGCGTAAAAATGACCACCCAGACCGCAGAAAATATGACCGCAACCGTTACCACTCTTGAATCGTTGGGCGTCTATTTCGGTATTAACGACGTGAGCCGCGAACTTGCCCGCCGCGCTTATGTAAACGTCAGCCACTACGCCGACCAGCGAGCCGACAGCACACGCGCCGCTTACCTGTCCGACATGCAACGCGCCGCCGCGATGTTTGAAGATGCCGTTCGTCAGTACCCAGAGCGCAAAGACCGCGCCGCCGACATGCTCAGGGATTACAAAAGCGGATACCTCAAGCGCCTCAATGATTACCTCAGCAGCAGCGCCGAGTGTGCCAGTTGGTTCATTGTCGGCCCCGCCCGTTTCCCCCGCCGTCAGCAGGAAAAACGCCGCGCCAGCGCCGACAAACGCGCCGAAGAATTGCGCGACTTTGCGACCCGCCGACTTGCCCGCATGGTGAAACTTGTGACCCGCCCGCCCCGGATGAACGCCGCCGAACGCGCCGAGGACTACCGCCGCCGTATGGAGCAGGCCCAGGCCGAACAGGAGCGCATGAAGGAAGCAAACAAAATTATCAAGAGTAAAAAACTGGCCGACCAGTTAGCCAAGTTTGGTCTGACTGTGACGGATGCCCTTGTCACTTTGGGGATTAGTGAGGCCGAGGCTGTGAGCATCCAGCGCCCCGACTTTGCAAACCGCATTGGATACCCCAACTACAAACTCACCAACAATAACGCGGAAATCCGCAGGTTGAAAGCCAAGATGGAGGAGCAGCAAGCCCTGGCCTCTCAAGCTGTCACCCAGACCGCGCCCGCCCACGAATACGACACCCCCGCCGACGGCCCCGTAAGATACGAGGAACACCCCGACGACAACCGCGTAAGACTAACCTTTGAAGGCAAGCCCAGCGACAGCAGCCGCCAGCTTTTGAAGTCTCACGGCTTCCGGTGGAGTCCTAACGCTGGAGCATGGCAACGCTTTTTGACTGGGAACGGCAAATATGCCGCCCAGGAGGTACTTAAAGCACTTGGGGCAACCCCCGCCCAGCCCAGCGCCGACGCTGAAACCGCCGCATAAAAAGACACTGGGGGGGAATCCCCCCATCTCACAAGGAGCGCCCCCCTTATGCTGACCACTCCCCACCTTGCCAAAATCCCCGCCGCTGAACTGCTCAGTGCATACCGCTACCACTGCGCCGCAAAAATGGCTCGCACGATGGAGGGCGAAGGGTTCACGGCTGATGAGCTTAAAAACTACGTCGAGCGGTGCAGGGCGTTTGAGGATGCTTTTTTTCTGGCAGCAAGTGACAGCGCCCACCAGCATTTAGCCGCGTGGGGCGTGGATGCCCGCGCCGAGGCTTTAGCGGTTTGGCGTGAAATGATGCGCGACTAGAACGGCCTAGAATCGCCCGCGCCTGAAGGCTTGCCAATCCTGCCGCGCCGCACCACCCGTCTGATGACCTGGTGGCCCTGACACGCTGTAAACAGCATTCTATGTGTTGACAAATTGCGGAAAAAGGCTTAAACTGTAATTACCTCAGAGAGAGGAAAGGAGCGTAAGCCATGCCCCAGACCGCAGAAACCGCCAAACCCCAAAGCATGACCTGGCCCACGTTCAAAGCCGCTGTTATGGCGTGGCTTGACCAGCACGGCAAGACCCCCCGCAACGAGAACGCCGCCTACAACATTCTGCACGCCGCCCGCGACTTCGGCGGCGACGTGGTGGAGGTCATGCAGATGCAGGCTTACGCCGCCCAGCATATCGGCAAATACGCCGAACTGAGCGCCAAAACCTGTATTCGCGCTTTGCAGCTCCACATCGAGCGCGACTACTACGCTGAGCAGAGCGACCCCGAACGAGCCGCCGACCTGACCCGCCGCCTAGCCTACTGGGGAGCGTGAACCGTGCCTCAGTTTCTACTGACCACCAACAAGGGCATGAACGTCATCGCCCGCGAGGTTATCACCGCGCCCCATATCGCTAAAGCCCGCGCTCAGGTGCTAGCGCGTTACCCGAACGCCCGCCCTAATTACATAGGACGCAGCAGCCCGCAGCGCGAAGCGTTTCACCTCAAGTTTGACGACGAGGCCCAGCAATACGCCCACCTCTGCACCAGTTTTGAACTGCACGGCGAGGACACCGCCCCATTTGAATGGTACGCGCCCCGCGCCAGCTAAACCACCCGCGCCCGCCCACCAGCGGGCGCGGCCCCTGGAACAGCACCAGGGGCCGGACAGCCAAAAGCAAGGAAGCCGCCCAGTCTCTTTGCAGGGAATAGGCGGCTACAGCATTGTTTTGTTCGGCTTGCGCCTCACGTCACCCCCAACCCCCTCAAGGGGGCTTTTGACTTCCCACTGATTCCAGTTTGGCGAGGTGATGGTGCGAGGGGCTTGAGCCTCAGCAAGTGCGGGAGTTTAGCAGCACGGCCAGCAGCATAGCGGTCACTCCGATGCAGAGGGTTTCATAAAGCGATTTGCAGAGCGAGGGCGTAGGCGTTTTTGCTGTGCCAGGCAACCCCCCCCGACTTTTCCAGTGGCTTATTCAGGAGGGGGAGTCTCCCCCTGAGTCTGAGCTAACCCCGTCTTGGGGACAGAACGCCTGCGCCGCGCCGCTATGCAGGCTGTCCCCAAGACAACGCTCAGCCTACCCCCTCTTGCTGACCATCGGGCCGTCGAGTCTCTGGGAGCGCGTCAATATATATGTTGAAGCACCCAGACCGCACTTCTCAGTTGCCCAGCCTCTACCAGCAACGTATGAAGCTGCATCCTTCTTTTCCCAGGTGGCAGCCCAGACCTTACCTAAGCTATTAACTAGAAATGCACCAAGATCAATGACTTGCTGGCGCATGATGCACACCATGAAGCCTTTGCGCCGCCCAGCCGTAACCCCCGTACTGTTGTCCCTACAGACGGGAACTCCTGACTACATTGTGCGGCAGGACGAAGCACGGGAACTGGCAACCCGCATTTATCCCCGACTGGCACAACGTCAATCCATGATTGACGTATTCACCAATGCCTTGATTGACACCAGGTATGTCACCATGCCGCCAGAGTGGTACTTGACGCCCCATTCATGGGCCGAGAAGAACGCAATCACTTGCCGCGAGCAACTGCGCCTCTCTGTGGATGTGGCCGCCCGCGCTATTGACGAGGCGGGAATAATTAGACAGGACATTAGCGCCCTGGTCTTTGTGTCGAGTTCCGCTGTGAGCGCCCCCGGCCTTGAGTCCTACCTGATTGAAGCCTTGCAGCTCTCTCCGCATACCGTGCGCGTGCCAATGTTCGGTCTAGGCTGCGCGGGCGGTGTCGCAGGCATGTCAAGAGCCGCAGAACTGGTGCGTTCGGGTCATCAGCACGTCCTGCTGGTGGCAGTCGAGTTGTGCAGCATGACTTTTGTTGCCCAGGACGAAAGCCCCAGCAACTTTGTTGCTACAGCCCTGTTTGGTGACGGGGCTGCCGCCGCTGTGATAAGCGGGGATTGGCCCGGCGAAGCGCCCCATCAGCAGGCCAAAGCCCGCCTTTTCGGGTCACTGGGAACCCTGATACCCGATACGTCCGATGTTATGGGCTGGGATGTGCTGGACGAGGGATTAAAGGTCAGATTCGCCCGCAGCATCCCTGACCTAGTAACACAGATGATGGAAAGCAATGTTGCCCAGGCTCTTGCGCTGGACGGTTGGACATTTGAGGAATTGCAGCGGTTTATCGTCCATCCAGGCGGCGCACGGGTGCTACGTGCCTACGCCGAAGCCCTGAACCTGCCCCCGGAGGCGTTGCAGCCTTCTTACGACGTACTCCGCAGATACGGCAATATGTCGAGTCCTACTGTGCTGTTTGTGCTGGCCGAACATCTCTCCCAAGCTCCACAGGGCAGGGCTATCATGAGCGCAATGGGGCCGGGGTTCTGTGCCGAACACATACTTATGGATTTCCTACCATCGAGGTAAAACTAAATGTATCAACTAAAAGTGATTGTCATATCAGGTGATGAAATCGAAAGTGTTGAAATTAAAGCTAGAGAGATGGGTCTTACAATTCAGAGTGTTGGTAATAACACCGAGAAATACCTGACAGGCGTAATCCCAGAAGGCGATAACTTAACTAAGCGTTTCATCAGATGGCTCAATGAATATCCATTAGTCGAGTGGGCCATTATTGAAATGGCCCACGACCAGCGCCCCAAAATCATCAACGATTCATCGGCAATTCTCCAGCAGTAATGAATTAGCAATGACCTATAGTGATTCACTAGAATATTATCTAGAGTCAAGAGGTTTCCGTTACTCTGAACTGAAAGATGAATTGCTGGCCTATGAACAGGCGCGACCACTTACACAGCGAGAAAACGCCTTACTGGGAATGATTTATTTCAGGACTTCCTATTTCAGAGAGGCCCAGCACTACCTTTCAACTGCGGTGATATTGGAAGGCCCAGATAAGACGGAAGCCGCTATCGAGCTTGCCGGAGCCTTTCTGGGTGAAGTTCGCTTGAGCGCCGCTGAGCAGGTGATTGACGAATTACCGTCAAACCTCACGAGCTGGGAAAAAAACATGCTGCTCAGACGCCGGGGCTTGGTGGCAACCCTGCAAGGAGATACTGCCCAGGCCATAGGTCTGCTTGAACAGGCATGGCGCGGCTTCGTGGCTGACAACACCCCACGAGGGAAAGGAATCTCCGGTCATATTCTTGGTGGCCTGCTGACTTTACGCGGTGAGTACGCCAAAGCGCAGCGGTATTTCTCCCAGACAATTGAATATGCCCGCATCTCAGGCCAGCCCCTCTTGCTGATTGACGCACTGGCCAAGCAGTTCATCTCCTACATCTACGCCGACGACCTTTCAGCAGCTCAAGGTGTCCTCGATGAAATGAAGGCTACGACTGGTGCGCTCCCAACATATTTCCATACCACGATTGTCATGTGCGAAGTGGTCTTTGCCCGTGCGAAGAATCGGCAAATTGGCTACCGTGCTAAGTTGCTCCAACTTGGCACGCTCTACAAAGAGATGCCTCACCCAGAGATCATGCTCTGGCTTGCGCCTATCGTACTGGATTCCGTCAGTCTCGCCGGGGGCAACGAAGTGGCTCTTAAAATGCTCAACAAATCACTACCCGACCGGACAAACGCCCCTATTACCGTTCAGATTACGGAGGCGGTCATTCTGACACGCATGGGCGGCCACCGCCGCGCCGCTGAACGCCTGGCTGAGATTAGCGAACAGGCTGACGAGTCCGGGCAACGGCTGGATAAAGCCCGCGCCAACCTGTACCTCGCCAATGCGCTTTTCAAATCTGAGCAGCACCTTAAAGTTCCCGCCCCACTGATTGAAGGGATTCGGGAAATCGTCGCGCTGGGAAGCAATTTTCTGATACGCGACGACCTGAACTGCATGAAAGACCTCTTGAAATGGGCGCGTATTCAGGAGAGTACCCGTCCGTTCGTGCAGCTCTTGGAGGCAGGCAGGCAGCGTCACGGCGACGGCCTGACCCTGACGACTTTGGGCAAAATGCGCGGTCTGCTGGACGGCCAGTCCTTGCACTTCCGGTTGGATGAAAGTGAAATCCTACTGATCCTGACCTACATTTACATGCGCCCCAACAGCACCTATGAGCAAATAGCCGAGGCAATCTTTCCCGATAAGTCGTCCCTCACGGGACGCTCTTATGCCCGTCAATCGGTGATGCTGCTGAGGCAAGAGTTAGGAGAGCAGAAACTTGTAACGATGCAGCCAAGCAAGAACAAGCCTGCGCGAGTGCGCCTTGAAGGACTGGACGTGAACCTTGACCTCGAAGTGCTATTCCAGGCAATAGAGGCAGAGGACTTTGATGCCGTTTTTGCCGTTTATCACGGAAGATTCGCCCCTCAAAACAACAGCTCTTTCGTCACCGAAATTGTGACGCAGATTGAATCAAGTCTCTGTCACGCCTTCGACCGCCAGATTGAGAAAACAACCTCGCAAAGCGGCCTCGCAAAGCTGCTGAAATACGCCACTCAATTCCGGGACGTTGCCATAGACAATCCCAACGTCCGAAACCTGTACGACAAGATTCATAGGGCCATGAGTGACAACCACGCCTAGGAATCTGCCACGTAGCAAAGTTGACCTCGACTGTCAATATAGGATTTTGAGTGGTAAATTACAATTAAGAAAAATGGCGTGCAGGACAGTGGTAACAGCGGTAACGGGCTACAGGCTATCCTCAATGCAGAGATGGTATGACAGCTTTCTTACATTAAGGAATGTCACCATCCCGAAGTCACCAATCTGAAGGAGTTCGAGTCTCATGTCACTTGCCACCAATAAAAATCACCAGCAGTTGCCCGTACAGTCAGAAAATCTGATTGAGAAGGCCTGACGGCCTGACAAATTTTATGAGAAGACGTCCCCGATAGGGGATAATTTCTGTTTGTGACGACAAAAATGCTCCTCGGGGACGTACCCCGACTCTACCAGAATGTCCGCCCCTTCCTCAGTTCC
>NZ_SMMH01000063.1 GCF_004634215.1 Deinococcus fonticola
GCAGTTTGATGATCTGGTCTTCGGTAAACTGACGGATTTTCATGACTGGGCCTCGCTTTCCAGCTTAGGGCTGGGTTCGAGCCTTTGTCTCTAGGGACTCACCGTCCAGTTTCTGGGGAGCACTCCACTTCGCCGTTGCCGTTTACAAGAATTCCGACGTCAATCTTGCTGCGTTGACCGATGCGACCGGTGACATTGCACAGTCGGCTGGTGAGGTCACTCGGTACCTCGACATACTCAATTTGGTGCATCTGCAGACGGCGTGGCAACCAGACTTTCAGGAAATCCCGCAGCCCAAGTTCGCGTGCCCGGCGGGTGAAGAGAGGGCACATCGCAGCGCCGAAGTTGAGCTTTTCGTACCCCACGAGGCTTGCTCCACTGATGATCAGGTCGAGCATGCGGGCAAGTTCCTCACGGGCTGCGGCGTGCTGAAGCATGACGCAGGTGCGCTGCATTCCCTGCCACAGGTCGGGACGGTTTGGGAGGTAGCGCTTGAGATCGGACTGGGTAACTTGCAGGTCGGTGATCCCTGCGGCGTGGTGCTGCAGACTCTCTTTGTGCACGGCGACAGCCAGTGTTCTCAGGCCAATATCGATCCCCACCACTGCCTGTTTGATGTGGTACCGCACTGGTGGTGGTGGCACCTCGAATGCGAGACAGAGGAACCAGCCGGTAGGACTTTTGATCAGTCGAGTGTTCCCAGGTAACCAGGTCGCCGCGTGGCTTGGCCGAGTCGGCAGGAGGTGTGCTTCGTTGTCGATCTGCGCTGGAACCTGTAGCGTTTCGGCCAGGTTGCTCAGCCATTTTTCCCTAGCATTGGAGTCCATCCGAGTCGTCAATGGTGGCAGCAGGTGCGCCAGCTTGTGCTGCCGGAAGCCGGGAGACTTGAGTAAAAGACCGGCGTATTCTTCCGGAGGTAGAGCATAGGTTTGGCAGTCGATGATGGTTTCACCGATGGCAAAGTGGAGGTCGCTTCGGGCGGTCAAGCGATCTTGCAGTTCAGGTTTTGGTCGGTAGATGGTGCCGTTCGCCCCATGAATTTTCTCGGTTGGGCATGGAAGCAGATCCCCTCGGTTGATCAGAGTGGAGAGGGCGGAGTCGGCATCACGTAGGATGCGCAGGTTGTAAGTGATGTGCATTTTTCTGAAACCTCGTATGGAATTGATCGCTTTGCGAGCGATGACGCTTCACTCACCCGGACTGCGTCCGGGTGAAGAGGTGTTAAAAAAAGGAACGGACTTCTATCAATTCGGCAGGCTGCGGGGCTGTCAACTCAACAAAATTTGTGACAACTTGTTGCCCTTCTGCGGTGAAAGGTAGTGGTCATTTCGCCACCTCAAACTGCCTTTGCGTCCTCTGGTCTGATCAAAGCGCGGCATAATTCGGGCATCGTGTCGACCCCTTTTCACACCCAGTATTTCGCCCATGAACTGACCCGGCGGCGCGGTTCGGACGAGGATGACAAGTTCGCTGGAGCACTCATTGACGCTCAAGTCGATCTGAACCCGCACCAGGTTCAAGCAGCATTGTTCGCCTTCAGTGATCCCCTTTCGGGCGGTGCGATCCTTGCGGACGAGGTCGGTCTTGGGAAAACAATCGAGGCTGGTTTGGTGATCTCGCAGAAGTGGGCCGAGCACAAACGGCGCATTTTGATCATTACTCCGGCCAACCTTCGCAAGCAGTGGGCGCAAGAACTTGAGGAGAAATTTTTCCTCCCGGTTCAGATTCTGGAGACGGCGACCTTCAACAGCGCCGTGAAGTCAGGGCAGCCAAACCCGTTCGATGTCCCCAGGGTCACCATCTGTTCGTACCATTTCGCAGCAAGGAGAAAAGACCTTCTGAAACTGACCGGGTGGGATCTGGTGGTCATGGATGAAGCCCATCGCCTGCGCAATGTGTACCGCACCTCCAACATCATCGGGAACACTTTGAAGGACGCCCTGAGTCCGTACCCCAAGCTGCTGTTGACGGCCACGCCCCTCCAGAACTCACTGCTGGAACTGTACGGACTGGTGAGTCTGATTGACGAGAAGGTGTTCGGTGACGTTGCCAGTTTCAGGGAGCAGTACAGCAATCTGAACAACCCGGCGGTGTTCCAGAACCTCAAGGGCCGCCTTGCCCCCCTGTGCCACCGCACGCTTCGCAAGCAGGTCACCCAGTACGTGAACTACACCAAGCGTCATGTTCTGGTCGAGGAGTTCATGCCCCACCGCGACGAACAGACCCTGTACAATCAGGTCAGTGAGTTCCTGCAACGCGATACACTGGCGTCCCTGCCGAACAGTCAGCGCACCCTGATCACGTTGATCCTCCGCAAGCTGCTGGCTTCCAGTTCGTATGCCATTGCCGGGGCGCTGGGCAGCATCCGTGACCGGGTTCAGAAGGAACTGAAACGCGGGACACCCAGTTCCCCTGAAGATGATCTGGCCGAGGACTACGAAGCCCTTGACGAAACCGCCGAAGAGTGGCCCGATGATCAGGAACCCCTGACCGAAGCCCAGCGTGCCCTGATGACCGAGGAGGTCGCGGAACTGGGCGGCCTGCTGGCCCGCGCCCAGAACATCCGTCAGAACGCCAAGGGGGAAGCCCTGCTGCACGGGTTGCAGAGGGCCTTCGAGGCCGCTGAGAGGCAGGGGGCGCAGCGGAAGGCCATCATCTTCACCGAGTCCCGAAAGACGCAGGATTACCTGCTGAAGTTGCTGGAAGACAACGGGTACGCCGGGAAAGTGGTGCTGTTCAACGGCACCAACAACGACGAACGCAGCAAGAAGATCTACCAGCAGTGGCTGGCAAGCAACAAGGGAACAGACAAGGTATCCGGCTCGAAAACCGCAGACATGAGAAGCGCCCTGGTCGAAGAGTTTCGTGACCGCGCTGAGATCATGATCGCCACCGAGGCCGGGGCGGAAGGAATCAACCTGCAATTCTGCGCCCTGGTCGTGAACTACGACCTGCCGTGGAATCCGCAGCGCATAGAGCAGCGCATTGGCCGCAGCCACCGCTACGGGCAGAAACATGATGTGGTGGTGTTGAACTTCCTGAACAAGGGCAACGAGGCCGACCAGCGAGTGTACGAACTGCTCAGTGAAAAATTCAAGTTGTTCGAGGGTGTGTTCGGCAGCAGCGACGAAGTCATCGGTGCAATCGGCAGCGGCGTGGACTTCGAAAAACGCGTCGCGGACATCTACCAGAAGTGCCGCACCCCGCAGGAGATCAAAGCCGCCTTCGATACCCTGCAAGCCTCGCTGAGTGAAGAAATCAGCGACGCCATGACCCGCACCCGCGCCCAGTTGCTGGAGAACTTCGACGAGGAAGTGCGCGAGAAACTCAAAGTGCGTCAGGCAGGGACGCAGGAACAACTGGGCCGCTTTACCCGCCTGCTGATGAACCTCACCCGCACGGAACTGGGAGACCGGGCCAGCTTCACTTCGGAACGCCGCTTCACCCTGCACCAACCCCCACGGGATGACGTGGCCCCCGGTCAGTACGCCATTCCCACCCGTGACGAAAAGCTGCGCGAGGAGGCAGGTGAGGTGTCCGAGCACCGTTACCGGCTGGGGCATCCCCTGGCACAGCATCTGGTCGAGCAGGCCAAAACCCGCGACCTCTCGCAGGTGCAACACCTGCACTTCGACTACGCCGCCCACATGGCCGCCGGGAAAGGGCAGATCGGCGCACTGCGCGACCGGGTGGGATCGGAGGGCTGGTTGACCCTCTCGCTGTACACCGTGACCTCGCTGGGCCAGACCGAGGAACACCTGCTGTGGAGTACCTTCACAGACGACGGCGACATCATCGACCCGGACATCGCCCAGAAATTCTTTGAAGTGCAGGCCAGTGTGGAACCCACCGACCTGGCACCACCCACGGCCCTGAACGACCTTCAGGACAACGCTCGCAACCAGCGCAAGGAGGCCATCAACACCCGCAACCTGAAAGCCTTCGAGGACGCCGCCGCCCGGATCGACGCCTGGTCAGAAGACCTGAAAGTCGGGCTGGAGCGCGACATCAAGGAACTGGACAGGTTGATCAAGGAAGCCCGCCGCGCCGCCACCACCGCCCCCACCCTGCAAGCCAAACTGGACGGGCAGCGGCAGGTGCAGGAACTGGAGAAGAAACGCACCCATAAACGCCGCAGCCTGTTCGACGAACAAGATCGGATCGACGAAAAAAGACAGGAACTGATCGACCAGTTGGCCAGAAAATTGGAAGAAGAGGAAAGTTTGACGCCCCTATTCACCGTGCGCTGGAGCCTGAAATGACTGACCCTGAGCAGACCGTCCCCTCCAAACCTTCACCTGATCAGCAACTGGCCACCCTGATCCGGCAGCGATTTCAGGCTGCGGGCTACCTGCGGGAACAGGATTTACCCCGCCTTGAATTGGGCCTGGTCACGGGTGACCTGGAGGTGGAACAGTGGATTTTACTGACTGAGAATGCACTTACGCCTCAGGGATCCGAGCATGAACAGTACGGTGGGGAAGAGTAATGCCAGTGGTGCGCCGCATTGCCATGCAGAACTTCCGTGGTTCCGCTCACCGCAGCATGATTGAATTTGACGCTCAGCGGCCCATTGCCCTGATTTTTGGCGAAAACGGAACAGGAAAATCGACCATCGTGGACGCCCTGGACATGGTGTGCAACGCCCTGCCCGGTTCGATTGCCGAACGAAGTGGCACCTCCGCGCAAAAGCATTTACCAGCCATTGGCTCAGCACCCGCACAGGTCGAGGTGGAAATCGAGTTCGGGAATGGGGACATCTGGACGGGAAGGCTGACCGATGGCGGGAAGGTTCGTGTGGCCGGGCCGAGCGCCAGCCCCACCGTCTGCATCTTGCGTCGGCGTTCCCTGCTGAAGTTGACCGAGAGTGCCCCTTCCGAACGATATGGACAACTGAAACGCCTGATCGATGTCGAGAATGTCGAAAAAGCCGAAAAACGCCTCGCCGACGCGCTGAATCAGACGAACACGAAATTGAACGAGACCGCTCAGAGACTTCTACAGGAGCAGGAGCGACTAAAGACCTTCCGTTGCGGCGCAGGTGCCCCCGACACCAACCTGCTGACCTGGGCCAAAGCTCAAGCCGCCATCCCCCGCGATGACGTTCAGTCGCGTGTAGGAGAATTGGAACAGTGCCTCGACATCCTTCGGCAACTGCTTCATTCCGAAACCAACGCCGAACAGGCCAAGTCCATGCACGAGCAGGCCCAGCAAAACCTTCAAAAACTGGAAGAAACCATGGGCAGCAGTACACAGGAACTTGAAACGTCCCTCGTCTCGCTGCTCGAACACGCTGGGCAACACTTGACACGAACGGCAGCCGTCACGGACGACACATGCCCCCTGTGCCAGCAAGCTGTGTCCACCCCGGAGCTTCAGGCCCAGATCGCCCAACGCCTCCGACTGGCCGAACAGGTTCGAATCCAGAATCAAGAAAGGCATGCCGCGCAGGAAGCAGTTCACCAAGCCGCCACCAGACTGGGCATCCGCCAACAGGAATACCAGCAGGCCCGTCTGCAATTTGCCGGAACCGGTCAGGATGAGCCAAGTGTGGCCCTACTTCATCATTGGAAGGCCGAACTGGCAGGCCTTCGCACCACCCTGGAAGACCAACGGGGCATTTGCGCCAGCTTGCACGCCCACGAGGAAGCGGAGGCACGAGGTCAGGAACTGCAACGCCTGAAAGAGCGTCTGGAAGCCATGCTGCACACCATGCGCGACACGCGCCGCACTTTCGTACAGGGCATTTTCGATGCGGTGGCTGCCGAAGCCCAGCGCCTCTATCAGGTCGTTCACCCCCGCGAACCCCTGGGCCTGCGGGGTCTGCAAATCGATCCCGAACGCCGCGCCAGCCTGCACCAGGTGGCCACCTTTCACGGCCACGACGACATCCTACCGCAGGGTTTTTACAGTGAGGCGCACCTGGACACCCTTGGATTCTGCTTCTGGCTGGCCGTCGTCAAGTACACCACTCCGAACGCCATTATCGTACTTGACGATGTATTCACCAGCGTAGACGCCGCCCACCTGAGCCGCATCGACGATCTGCTGAGGACTGAAGTGCGAACCCGCCGAACCCCCCAGGCAGCCTTTCCTCAGATCATTGTCGTCACGCATTACCGTGGCTGGCTGGATCGCTTACGGAACGAAACGCCGGACAGCATCGAGGTCAAGGAACTCCTGAAATGGACGCTGGAACACGGCATTCAGGTACATAACACCCTGCCTCACACTGCCGAGTTGAAAGGCAAGCTTCAAACGCCACACCTGGAAAGAGATACGGTGGCCAGCAAGTCCGGCGTCATGCTTGAACGCCTGCTGGATGACTTGACCATGACCCTGCAACTGGACTTCCCACGTGTGCCACGCGGTGAGTACACCCTTGACCCCCTGCTGAGAAGCGCCAGCAAGGCTGCCCGTAGGTTCGTGACTCAACCCCCAGTTCCTGCCGCGCCGCAGGCATGGCAACCCGTCCTTGACCGTCTGAACAGCATGGTCTTCATCCGTAATCAGGTGGGGGCGCACTTCAGCCTCGGGGCATTAGACATTACTGATGATGACGTGCGTGAACTGGCCGAAATGACCCTGGCCCTCGCCAACCGTATGACCTGCCCCGTGTGTGGTGGCCGCACTTACCGTAAGAAATACGAAGATGGCAGTTACTCCTGTGGTGGGTTATGTGGGCAAACTCGCATATGGACGTCGTAACCCACTCACCAATCTTTCCTGCCTCAGTAGTAATCTTTCTCAATGAAGGCGACTTACTGGACTCTGGCACAAACCCTGCAAAGGCGCGGGATCACCACCCACGCCCTCATCAAGGCCAACGGCCTGTCCAAGGGAACGGTCTACGACATCGTGAACGGCAAAAGTCGGGGCATCACCCTTGAAACCAATGCACAGAGTGAGTTGCCTTAGAAACAAAAACTTTAGCTGAATCGCAGCATATGTAGCCCCTGACAGATCAATCGACATGGTCGAGCAAGAAATTGGCGCTACGATTCAAATCAGTCTCATGTGATTTCAGCGGGTTTTTCGGTCTAGGCTTTGTTAATCTGCCCCTATGCAAGGGCATTACATGATGTACCACAACCCCGAAAGGATGGAGGAAGACTGTGAGGAAGCCCAGATGTATGAAAGGGTGGCCACAGCCAAACAGGGCATAGCTAACCAACTGGCCGCTGAGAACGGCATCATCTGGTGTGTTGGTCGCAAGTGGGATGATGACGCTTTTTACCTTTACCAGCGCATCGACGGAGCCTATCCCGAACCTGGGGACGCCGAGTTTCCAGTTCACCTCGTGGGCACGCCACTCTTTGAAGAGGGTGAAATGGTTGATATCTCCGAAAAACCCTACTTCAAGGATGTCTTCAAGCTTCTGCGCTTTGGAGTTCAGCCTATTGACAGTCAGGCTGTCATTGACGGCTTTCAGGATGAGTTTGTGAAGTTAGTGCGTGCACGCCGAAAACCCTGATGTTCACCAACCGGTAGCCAGCTATTACCCTCACCAAACTTTCCCACTCCAGTGATAATCTTTCCCAATGACGGCGACTCACTGGACTCTGGCACAAACCCTGCAAAGGCGCGGGATCACCACCCACGCCCTCATCAAGGCCAGCGGCCTGTCCAAGGGAACGGTCTACGACATCGTGAACGGCAAAAGCCAGGGCATCACCCTGGAGACCGTGGACAAACTCCTGGACGGACTGGAGCAACTGACCGGGCAACGCATGGCCCTTGACGCCGTCCTAGACCGCACGGAACCCGAAGACCCCTATGCCCACCTGTTCGTGGATGCCAAACCCTACGACCACGAGGAAGCCCGCAAGCACCTGGTGCCCTGGACAGCCGAAGAACTGGCCGAAGATGAACAATACTGGGCAGCACTGGCACAAGAGAAGAAGGAACGCCGGGAAAAACCCGATAAGACCATGCAGGAACTCAGTGAAATCTTCGGGAAAAACAGCGGCGACATGGACGAGTCCGCATGACGGCCGGCAGGCTTGTCGTTGACACCAATGTCATTAGCTACATCTTCAAGGGCGACACTCGCGGCCCCCACTACGAACGCCTCATTCAGGGCCACCAGACCATTCTTCCGTTTCAGGTTGTGGCCGAACTGGAAGAATGGATGCTGAACGACAGGTGGGGCGAACCGCGCCGAGAGCGGCTAAGGAATTACCTCCGCCAGTACGTTGTCATTGAGTCCGACGAACGAATGGGCCGAATCTGGGGAGCAGTCCGGCACGCCTGCCAGAAAGCCGGAAGGCGAATTGACCCCGCCGACGCCTGGATTGCCGCCACCGCCCTCGCCCTGCGCTGCCCCCTCGTCACGCACAACGCCGCCGATTTCGCTGGAGTTCCCAACCTTAAAATCATCACGGAGCAAGCCCCATGACCGACAGCCCCCGCCAAGACACCAAAAGACAGCGCGACCTGAAACTGGAACTCACCTGGGTGGGCAAAGACCACCGGCCCCGCCTGGAGCCACGCATCCTTCTGGAAGACCCCACCAGGAACTACCACGCTGCCGCCCGCGTGACCGAAGCTGACCAGTTCGAGAACATGTTGATCTTCGGGGACAACCTGCTGGCCCTGCAAAGCCTTGCCACCGACCCAAAGGTGAAGGGCAAAGTCAAGTGCATTTTCATTGACCCGCCGTACAACACGGGCAGCGCCTTCGAGCATTACGACGACGGCATGGAACACAGCTTATGGCTGAGCATGATGAGGGAAAGGCTGGAATTATTGGACGAGCTTTTAACAGAAGATGGTAGTCTTTGGATTTCCTTGGACGATAATGAGGTTCACTACTTAAAAGTGCTTTGTGATGAAATCATCGGAAGAAGGAATTTCCTAGCCAATATCGTATGGCAGTCTAAAGATACACCGGGAAACAATAGCTCTGGGATTGCCCAGACTCCTGACGGCCTGACACAAAGTATGAGAAAACGTCCCCGATAGGGGACAATTTCTGTTTATGACGACAAAAATAGTCTTCGGGGACGTGCCCCGACTCTACCAGAATGTCCGGCCCTTCCTCAGCGCCC
>NZ_SMMH01000064.1 GCF_004634215.1 Deinococcus fonticola
GAACTGAGGAAGGGGCGGACATTCTGGTAGAGTCGGGGTACGTCCCCGAGGAGCATTTTTGTCGTCACAAACAGAAATTATCCCCTATCGGGGACGTCTTCTCATAAAATTTGTCAGGCCGTCAGCATCAGTTGCTCAAGGGTTTTAGGGTCAACCCGTCCGGTTGATACAACAGGGGCCGGAATGGGGTCTTGGGGGAGAGCTGGTGGTCGGGGCGCTCCAACCTCGTTCACTTTTTCCTTCTCCTCCTCTGGCATTGCAGTGGATGGAGCTGCTTGGGCTGCTTGAGTGACTGCTCTAACCGTCTGCTCGTTATTGGCGTTTGCCATTGTTTTAGCGATTTCTGCGGCGGCTGGTGCAACTGGCGCAGGTGGTGCGGCTTCACTCGTTGCTGCGTTTTCAGGTGACTCAACGCTCTCCTCGACAACGGCGGGCCGCAATTTTTTCATCACAGGTTTAGGCATCTTGAGATTCTTGGCTTCCTCGTAAGCCTTGAATCTCCAGGGTTCTAATCGGTGGGCCAAGATGGGTGCAAGGTTGTTGCACAGAATGATGCTTTGACCAACGGGAAGCATGGCGAACTGGGACGCTGTAATCAGGTCGCGTTCTTCCAAGTTCACATTGCTCTGCAACTCGTGAGCATGTTCGTCCTTACTAATACCCTTACTTTCCACCATGTAAACGCCACAAGATGCAGCGACAAATGCACCTGTACCAGAAACGTCGTTACGTGAACGGTCAACGGCTGGTAGGAAAACTTTTGTATGTACGTTCTCCATGATCGCAGTCTGGCCCGCTTCGCCCCAACCTTCAGCAATTTGAGCAATAGATTGAACATAGATGCACATATAAATGTCGCGTCCGGCAACCGTCGCCGCGTACTCAGTCAGCAGATTAGGTTTAGCACGGAACGCCTCGTCGAAGATCGCCAAAATCTTCTGACCTTTCATACCTGGGTGCAAGTCGTATGTTCGCATAATGGAACGGAAAATGGCGTCAATAACCAGATTAAAAAGTTCAATGTTCAGGCCCAACTCTGACTCGCGGAATACCAGATAAAGTGTCGTCGGTCTGGCTACAAGGTCAATGGCGGTAAAGTCACTTCCTCCGGTCATGTATTTAATACCGGGAGTAGTTAGTCTGCTGGCCGTTGTTTTGAGGTTCTGGTAAGAGTTGTTCAAGAATCTGTCGCCTGCTGCTTCTTCCCAGTCCATCCGGTTAGGGTCTTTACCCAAGAACGAATTGAGCCATTTTGTTACTTGCTCGTCTTTGAGCTTCTGCAAAGCCAGTGACATACCACGTACCCCGTCGGGGTGGTAGAGCATACGGTCAAGGAAAGGGGTTACTGGTTCATTCTGAATCTTGGCTGCCCGGATAATTGCGGCTAATGCGGTAGCTGCACGCAGAGGGAAAATAGCGTTAGCGCCCGATGCTTCGGGGTTCATAAACGTAAGTGCGGCACTAAGAATCTGTTCGTCTGTTTCCAACTCAGCGAACGGGTCAAACTGATGAGTCGTTTCGCCGCTCGACGGGTTAATGATAAATACGTCCTGCCCTAAAACGTCCCGCCGATAGCCTGCGGTTTGCGCTGCAATTTCACCTTTAATATCAACAACGATTGCTGAACCTGTCCAGTTGTAAAGATTGCTGGCAATGCTCAAACCTTTACCGCTGCGGCTCGGGCCAACCCACATGAAATGTCCAATTTCTTTTTTCTGAGATAGACCTGGTTTGACGACAAGTGGTTGCTTGTAAGCGAGTCCGACAAGTACACCATCACCGTCAAACTGTCCCTTTGTCATGTCCGACAATTCTGCGGGCGTAGCGAAGTGGGCATTGTGCTTCACTTGCGGCCTAGAGTCCTTGAGTGCATATACCAGACCCGTACCGATTGCCAGAAAACCGAACCCCAAAATTCCCTGGCCAATCATAAAAAAAAGCACAGTGAAGCACACTACGCAAAGAGCCAAAAACCACCGCAACATGAACAGGGGATAGTTGACAATCATAGAAGTCCTTTGGGGAGAGTGGGTGAAGTTTCACGGCTTTGATCAATCTTTGCCGAATTAACTCGAATGTCACGGTTCGCCATAACCTCGGGCCTCCACCACATCCCGAAAGCAGCACTGAGCATCCCGAAGAATGTGCCACCAATCAGAAATGCCTTCACGGGTAACGGTGCTGTCCAATTGAGATTGATTTTGTTAATGCACTTGCCACCGAACAGACAATTCTTCAAAAACTCCAAACCATTGCCGTGTGCAGCAGCTTTGTTCTGCTCACTATAGATAGCCGCAGCCTGAGCAGCCGCCCGGTCGAAGTCAGGTTTAATGGAAAGGTACATAAGGAACAGAAACAGAATGAAAGTCAGTATGCCAAGCCACTTGGCAAGCACTGGCCGCATATCTACATACATCGTTTGAAAGCGCATAGCTTACCTCCCTAGTTGATAGTCAGTTTGTCGGCGGCGTTCGGGTTTTTCAGATTCTATCTCTGTACCTTTCCCTCCATTAGTCTGCTTCATACCTTGACTTGCTTCGTCAGGCAAGTTCACCAACTTCTGGCGCTCTTGAATCTGGCTCTGCTGAATCTTGTATTGGGTTTCAGCGGCGTCTCTCAGACTATTAAGTTGCTGCCTGTTCAGCAACTCATTGGTAGGAATAAGAACATGAACATGAGGATGGTCGGTGTGACCTTGTGCGCCTGCATGGGCAACAAGCATGTAGTTATGGATTCCCTGCGACTCTAGCGTCTGCTTAGCCCATTCTTCCGTCTGCTGTTGATTCATCTGTGTGTCGCCACTGCTCATGATGATTCGGTACAAGTGGTCAGGTTCCTGCTCGTCAATTTTTTGCTCAAGTAGCTTCTGATCTTGACTAAAGTGATACACACCATCACGGGTATGAATCTCTCGGTCTGCTCTTTGTTGTTCATAGTCTGGACGCTGAGCAAAATACTTCAAGCTACTACCACCCGACTTCCCACTCGCCTTACTTCCTGAACTGCGACTGGCCTTTACTATGGCTGGCATTTTATGTTACCAATTCCTTTACTCTGCCTGTTGTCCAGGCTCAACCCTGAGCAAAGAGTTCTTGGTAACTTTGGCTTTCCATCCCGTTAATCCAGCAAGACTTACGCTCATATCAGCATAGGTGTTATCCCACGCAATTTGCATGGCACTACCAACTGAATTGCTGTCCAGTCCTCCGGTTTGGGCGAGTAGAAGTTGAGTAAGCCGTCGTGATGTTCCGCCCTCCATATAAATTCGGACAAGCATCTCGATGATCTGATCAGACATGCGCGTAAGCTCCTGCTGTACCGCCATACGGATATGCGGCGCAAGAAGTTGGTCGGCTGCATGTTTCTCAGTATTCAGTGAAGCCTTTGTCAGCAAGTCACCTGCAAAGACGTAAACCGATAGTCCTCTGGATTTCGACTGCTCACTGATGAGGCTGTATACATCTTCGTCAACCGCCGTAACCAATCTTTTTTTAGCCATAGTTCCTCCAAAAAATTTACCAGCCGATTCAGGTTTGGTGCCAGAATTTCCCTTTTGTTGATGAGCTTTTACAAGTCATATGCAAGTCGTTTGCGAGTCGTTTTTACACATCAAAAGGACAGAAATCCAGTTTTACACCAATGGTACAAAAACAAGCGCGAGAAAATTACGTCTAGAACGGCGTATTTTAATTTTTTGACCTAGTGCTTTATCCTGCCCAACTTTCCGAAAACAGCCCCAATTGGAAATCGCACACCCACACCTCCCTCTTTGACCGTATTCTATCAAGTCACCTTTCAATTTTTTCAGTCATCCATGCACAGGCTCAGGCCCAAATGTCAAATCTAAGACTCAAATCTTCTGCTTAGGTTATCCATCGTTCCATGCCTCAGCGCTCTTGCCTCTCTGCCCTTGCCTCTCCCTCGTCACCGTCATCTGTTCCAGGTGTCCATTAGCCTCTTGTTTTCCAAGTCCGGCTTCGGCCTTCAGCGGTGACTCTCCATTTACAGCCTCTCACTCTTTCGATACTGCGCCGCATTTGACAGCCGCCACGGAAAATCTTGAACCTGTCAGATACTTCAAATCCGATTCGGGGTCAAGTAAAAATTGGCTGTCCACTGCCCCAAAGTTTCACTGAGCCGTCTTGCCTTCTTCGATAATTCCGAAGGCCAAAAAAAATGCCCTGGTTCACAGGACACCTTAAAACTGGATTGCCTACTTATTGATCAGTATTTGAAAAAATTCCGGCCACACTTGACACTGGGTCGCTAGCAGTCTTGGTTTCCGTTTGAAGGTTTGGTATGTCAACTTGCGGGGCTGCTGTCTCTGGTTGGCTTACTCGGGCAGGTGTCTTTTTGGAAGCTAGCGAGGTTTTTTGTTCTTCACTTTGAGCAGCAGTGGTGACTTGGATCGGGTCTGTCAAGTCTTTGGCTTTTGGCTTCCGTTTTGCATTGCTCTTGTTCTTTCGGAGTTCTCGGCGGTAGGCTTCGACTTGCTTTGCAATATCCACGCTGCCGTTGAGAACATCCTCTTTGAACACCGCCAGGTTGGTTCCCTTTGCTCTTGCGCTGTCTCGGAGAACCAGATTCTTGCGGGTTCGGTGATCCCAGGCTTCAAAACGGGAATCATCAACAATCAAATGGTCAACATGCTTACGACTCGCGCTATATTCAAAAGTAGTTTCGATGGGCAAGGCGTCAATATCTCCGATACGCACCGCTTCTTTGAATTTGACGTGATAGCTGCGGCGGTGTCCTTCGGGCAATTCTGCAATCACTTCGCTTAGCTGTTTGAATCCCGGCTGGTCTGATTTGTTCATAGGAAAGTTTTAACACGTTTTGGGGTTAGGGGTTCTTGTGTTCCGTTCCGAAGTGGCTGGCCTGATAGAGTGAGGCAGTGCCAATAGCTGAAAGTTCCTTTTCGTTTGACTCAGGTGATTTACTGAAAGCAGCACAGGTGGCTGTTCAAACTGGGCTGCAACCTCTTAGGATGCCGCTGATGAGAGAGCGCATTGAGATACTGATTGCTCGTGGGGATTACGCGAGTGTTCTTGACATTACCCAGAGATATGACCTGGTGATCTCTGAGATTTCGCGTGAGTCGTTGAAAGAGTTGTCACGTCAGGAGTGGAAGAAGCGCCAGGAGATTGGTTTCAATTTTTGAGCTGGGCATTGTGTGTGTGAATCTGGCAAGTTGCCTTGGAAGGGAGTGAAGAATCCACGGCGCGTTAAGCGGTTACGGAATACCGGAAGTGACGCGCATCTATCGGTTAGACTTCTGGACTTTCGGGAACTGGTTCTCGTTTGAATGTGAGCGTGTCACGTCTGCCTCTGGCAGTCCGGTATGGAGTAATCGTAGCGCCGTGGATTCGGAACGGACTGCTTCAAATTTCACTTCCTCCTGTCTGTAAGAACATTTGCTTATGCTGAGGGTATGAGCCGCCAACCTGACACCATGAACGAACAGGAACTATTGGCACAGGCTCAGGCCCGTCTCTTGAGTCGTCGGTTTGAACTTGTGCTGTTCCAGCTTTCAGGGGTAGAACATTTTTGGCCTGGTTCGCCATTTGACGGGGTAATGACTGGGGCTGTCAATTTTGACCGCGCATTGTACTTGTTGGGGTTGTTGCGTTTGCAGCCTCGACGTTTGTTTCAGGAACGCTCCCGGTTGACCTTAGAGAGACTTGAGGGTACGCGGGCAACAAGGCTTGAGGTGAACATGGAGTCTTGGAATCGGCATTGGCTTTACGCGATTACTCTGGACGAAGTGAAGTGGCCGGAGAAAACAGGTTGGTATGTGTTGGCTGTTCAGCGCAGTAAGTGGACGGTTATGGTGGCTCAACTCCAGATCAGAGGTGTGAACCAGGGTGAGTTTGCGGTTCTGCGAGAGACAGGGCGGCAGAGGGTTTATAACTTTGATGTTCATGGGGAAGAGGTACACGGCACGGGTGATGCTTGGCAACCGTTCTTGGTACGGGGGCAAAAGCATAAGGGCGTGATGACTTACCGCTCCGGGTTTCGAGTGAAGCGTTCAGGGTGAAGTCAGTTGAGTTGTACGGCGTGCCTGGACTGGCTAGGCGGCTTCCGTGCCTTGCCGCGTCACCCAGGTCAGGAACGCCCCTGGCTTCCTGATATGTACTTCTTTGTCTTGCATGGCGGCATGGACACGGGCCAGCGAGTCGCTGAGCCACTGTAGCCCGTTGCGGCCTTCGCGCTCGTCAATCCATGCTTCCCAGATGAGTTTGCAGTAGGCCAGCTTGTAGGGCTTGTCGCCGTAGACATGGCACAGGTTGTCGGCCAGGTACTCCACGACTGCGGCGCGGCGGGTGGGGTGAGCATCTCGGATGAGGCCGATTGCGTGAATGATGCCCTGCACGTCCAGTCGTTCGGTCAGTGGCGGCTTGTCAGAAATGCAAGGGTCATTATCTATCGAGGAAATAGATATTTCATCCTTTTTAGCGGTGGCCCAAGCCTCTAGTATTGAATATGTTTCTTCCCTCATAGGCGGATATGACCCTTGCATTTTTTTCTTGCGTAGGTCTTTGGTTTGCGGTTGGTCACTTGCTTGATCGGCCTGAGCCTGCTGAGCTTTGATTATTTTGCAAATCTTCCAGGCGGTGCGGCCTGACTTCCGGTCGGCATCCAAATCTCGGTACTGGTGTTGCAAGTCCTCAAGGTGAACGTAAGGCTGGTGGCCTGGGCGAAACCGAATGGAGTACACCATCCCGTCAACCACTGTGTCTTTTGTCTTAGAAAGTGGCTTTTTCTTTCCCCCCTTCTTCTGTTGACCTTTTGCAGCCTGGGCCTGAGCGCCGCTGCTGGTTTCAACTGCACCGGAGATTTGACCAGACTGGGGGTGCTGAGCCTGGGCCTGAGCCTGTGCCCTCTGCTTTTTGAGTTCGGCTTTACGGAAGTCGGCTTGACTCCTGACCGTGCGGCTGTGCGTGTGGTGAGGCTTAGCCATGAGGAGTCCAGCTTCCGTAAACTCTTTGATCCAACGCCAGATGGTTGCCGGGTTTACGCCAAAAGCGGCGGCCAAGAGTTCATTGCTGCAAAAAATCGTCATCTGTGAGGGCAGAACGTTATATCCCTTGTCTTGATAGACCTTAACGCCAAGTCGGTGAAGGACTTCAAGGAATTGCCACTTGCGCTTTTGGAGCCTGGCGTCAGGAAACAGATCAGCAAAAAGGGGTGGGGCAGGCTGTTCGATTTTTTCCTCGGTTTCCAGCTTTGTATTGGCCCTGGCTTTCCGGTTCTTCTTCTTACTTTTCTTCCATTCCTTAATAGAATGGGCGGCGATTTCGCCAAAACTGATTCCTGACGGCTTCTCAGGCTCGTTTGAGAGGTACGAGTGTGTCGGGGCTTTTGCCAGTGCTTTAGCAGGCACCTGGTGGCTCCCCCTGGCTGTTTCAGCACTCGCGGTCGGGGAAATTGTGAGGGATTGGGCGCTTTGATCGTCAGCATGACCAAAGGCACGGTGCTTGAACTGGGCGGTCAATTGCTGGGCAAACCTGGCGGCGGTGGGACTCAGTAGGGTGAAGTCTGGCCGCTCTGGGTATCCGGCGGTCATAGGGCCGTCGCTTGAGCAAAAGCAACCCTTGACTGCTCAGCAAGCAGGTCAAGGGTGTGTGAGGCTATATCCACTTGTTGAAAGGGCGTTACGGGCCTTTCGTGAGCTTGTGATATTGGTGAAGGCTTGGGGTGCGCGGTCACGGCGGCGCTGGCCTTTGCCGTCCGTTGGACGGACGGGGCAAAAGAAGTAGGACTCATACCATGTTCTCCCTGTTGCAATAGGGGCTTAGCTCTGGTAGAGTCCTACTTGCTGAAGGTAGTTTGACTCAACCAAAGTTCTTTCTTAAATCCCGCCTGCAAGCGGGGTTTTCGTATTGTGGGCTTACTCAGGGGTTATTTTCTCGTCAGTTTTGAAGCCTCCACCGTGGGAGTGTAGCACGGTTTGAGTGAGCAGCGTTCAATTGTTGACCTAAAACAAGGCAAAAGTTTAGGGGGTGCGCTCTCTAGTCCTGCTTTCCGGGTATCATCCAGTTTATTGTGAAGTCTTTTGGTGATGGGAAATGGGATAATGACTGAACCGATTCGGGTTTGGTTGACAGAGGCATTTTTGCCTCTGCTTGAAGAGATCAATACCTTTGGTGCAATGTTCCTGGCGGAAGCCAATGAACAATTTGGCGCTGATTTTGTCCAAGCGGCGATGAACCGAAAACTGTGTACCGTAGTCTCTACGCCACATGGCGAGGTCGTCTTTCTGCTGCAACGTGCGCGAGTCATGGTTGGCATCAACAGCCACTACAGTCCGACTGCCGCTCAGCTTGTCAACGTCGTGTGCCAGCGGGACGCCTATCACTCAATCCGTCAGTCAGGTCATGAAATCGAGCAGATACAGCGTGGGCGTCGTAAGGCGCTGACCTACACCAAAGACGGGAGAAAGGTTCTGGCCCTGGTTCAGGCTGAGGGCTATCTCAGATTGGTTGTGCGGCGGATTTACAAAGGTGAGATAATATCGGGTAATTTTGATGAGTTACATCTTTACTCGTATGTCTCTCCCGTGGAAATGGAAAGCCTGGGCAGAGCCTTACTGTATCCTACTGACGTTTCAGCTTTAGAAATTGACAGCTCACGCTTTTACTTGTATTCGCTTAAGCCGTGGCCCGTAATACACCCTCAAATCTGATAGTGGTGTAATCTATATGGTTATCACGGCACCAGACATGGTAAGCCGTTCCATCTACCGTGATGACATAGGGTGCCTGACGTTGAAGCGAGAGTGAAGCAATTTGCTTACACGTCAGGCTCAGTTGATGCTCCAACTTTTCGTCGTATCGCATCTCGCCTTCACTTTGATCTAGCTGTCGCATTTTTTGAGCCAGTGTGAGTGCCTTCTCAACTGACGGCCTGACAAACTTTATGAGAGAGGGCGTAAAACCAGCGTCCAGCCGACTTCCAGCAGAGTGATGAGGTCGGGAGATTTCTTCTTCCGCTTTCCCAAAGGATCTGGATCTGGCCCACCTGGC
>NZ_SMMH01000065.1 GCF_004634215.1 Deinococcus fonticola
GCGTCGCAGGCAGTATTAAGGAGTTATTGGCGATGACACCAGATGTTCATTATATTTCACAGCATTCCCATACATTTCCTCTATACTGAAATTAATTTTAGAGTATCGGACGAGTTTGCCCAAACGACCGTTTCCGCAACACTCTTAGCCCCCCGATGAATTGAGCCTCCCCGCGTTGCAAAATCATATTGCTAAACGAGAATCAATGGCAATATGATCATGCAGCAAAAAGGGAGTCTCAAAAATTTTGGTAATATTTGCGTGAACAACTTGAAATTTTTTATAAAAAGCAATTTTGAAAAATGCCTTCGCTTATTAAAAAGAATTAGCTTTTCAACGACTGGTATAGCGTATCTCGGTTGATACCCAAGTCACGGGCAATCACGGTCTTGGCTTCACCAGCGGCCACCCGTTGGCGGGCCTGCTCGACCTGCTCCGGCGTTAGCGCCCGCTTACGGCCCTTGTACTTGCCTGCCTGTTTGGCCTTGGCGATCCCCTCTCGCTGATTTTCGAGGTTCTGAGCGCGAAGAAACTCAGCTACAGCTCCCAGCATGGTCAGCAGGAGGGTATTCATCGGGTTATCCTCGCCCGTGAAAATGACGCCCTCACGCTGAAATTCCACTCGTATACCACGCCCCGACAGCTCAGTCACGATGCGCCGCAGGTCATCCACATTGCGGGCCAGCCTGTCCATCGAGTGAACAATCACGGTATCGCCCTCGCGGACGTAGGCCAGCAGCTCCTGTAACTTGGGCCGCTTGGCATCCTTGCCGCTGGCTTTGTCTTCAAAAATCCTGTCCAGTTCCACGCCATCAAGCTGCCGTGCAGTGTTCTGGTCTGTGCTGCTGACACGGATGTAACCGACGCGCTGACCTCTTGCCATATCTCCCCCGTCATGTCGGTCTAGGGTTTAGACTTACCCCGACATATGCCGGAATATAGCAGATTGGATTCTATCCCGACACCCAGAAGCCGATTTCATCAGGGAACCTATCTGTCGGGTTTGGGTATACCCTAAAGCCACTTAGGTTGCTTTGCTTAACTCTTCCTCGAAATCGCTACGAAATGATGCGGCAAGCTGCAAGAACGCATCCAGATATTGAATCCGCTTTTCGATTGCGTTCTTAGATAAATTAGTTGAAAGAGAGTTAACTGAGTCTCGGCTGTCGTCCTCGATACTCCGACAATCCATTTCGTCATCCGGGTCAAGATCCCCAACCAGATTCAGAATGACTTGAACATCGAAATCTGGAGAGAATTCAGAGGTGTGCTTCAGCCAAGCTCGGACGTTCGAGTCCGTCACACGTAGGGCCGCCAGTTGCAAAACACTTTCGATCAAAATCCTGGCTGTCTTATCGATACTGAGCGCCATTCGCAGCCAGGATTTTGCGTCGTCCAAATCTGATGGGTTTTGATCATCTGGTTTGTCCCAATGGTGCTGCCACTCAATGTAGAAGGGGTCTTCGTTTTCTGGGTTTAATCGCTGAAGGGTTTCGAAAATCGGCGTGAAGTCCGTGAATGGACTGCGTTCATTCGGCAACGCGTGTCGATGCTGCCAAAGCTTCATGATGCTGTTGAAGCAGCGTTCCTCTGCCTCAACTTTTTCTGTGCCCGTTGCACTGTCAGCAATGGCAATTTGTTCAGTGATGTAGTGTGCAATCCACCTCGAGAGCGTGTCAACGCCCGGCTCGAGTTTAAGTTCCTGCACCAACGCTTTCCCTAAGTTGATAGCTTGTTGCTGTCGTTCGGAGCGTTCCGTCTGCTGAGAGGAGATAAACCCTGCTGACTGGTGGTCTGTATTCATGGTGATCCTCCCTCCGCCTGTACGAAGATCTCAAGAACCTTCGCTGGATTTCAATTTTGATAATCAAGACGCGGTTAAGCGTCTGGCAAAGCGTTTTGAGGAATGTCAGAGAAGCGAGCATGCGTGAACCCTCACGATCACTGGTCTCTTGCTCATTGCTACGCCCCTTCTTGTACTCCCCCCACAGTTCGGAGACGATTACCTCGGTACCATCGCTCGAAGTCCATACCCGATTCTCTTTGTCGGCGATTATTCCGTACTGATCCAGGATGCGGCTGTCAATAGTATCGGGCGGATAGCGAATGTTCCCCGCGTGCGGGTCGAAATCATCCAATCTGTTGGATGTGTCATGACTCGTGATCCATCCTCGGAGTTCAAAAGGGGGCGTGTTGAATTCCATCAGGTCTTCGCCGAAGGCTGGGAGCTTGAAGTCGTTTGGATCAACGCATGTACTCAGGGCGTTGAGCAGCGCCTGAGCAGTGGATGGGGCGACCAGTGCACTGGCGATCCGGAAGGTCTCGTTGCGCTCGCGATCGCCATCATCCCAGTAGCCGTCTACGCAGAGCCAGGTGCGTCCCTTTCGATCCGTCAGCAGCCCTTCCATGAAGTCGGTTTCGTCGGTTCCGGCTTCATCTTGCCACGAGTCGGTCACAGCTTGCCCTAGCCAACTGGGACGCTTGAGTGGGGCTGGGTCACGCCGATCTGCAAGCCAACGACCATCAGCGCGGGGGTTCTGGCAAGTTAACGCTGATAGGCTCCTGAGCTGTGACTAACCGGAAACCCTATCGACACCGTTTCCCACTGAGCGTGATTGGGTATGCCCTGTGGCTGTACCACCGCTTTCCGCTTAGCCAACGTGATGTTCAAGAGCTTCTTCATGAACGAGGAATCCACGTCAGTCACGAAACCCTTCGCCAGTGGAACATCAAATTCGCTCCGCTCCTCACTGAGGAATTGCGCCACCGGGAACCCCGTCGGGGTTCCCGGTGGCATCTGGATGAGGTGCATGTTGTCGTTGGTGGGATCAAACACTGGCTTTGGAGAGCGGTGGATGAACAGGGTGCCGTGCTGGACGTCCTCCTACAGGAACACCGTGATACTGAGGCCGCCAAAACATTCTTTACTCGCTTGCTGAGGGAATACGACGTCCCACAGGCCATTCATACAGATAAGCTCTGGAGTTATGGTGCAGCTATCCGGGAATTACCCGTGCTCCACGGCGTGGAGCACGTCCAAGTGGTATCGAGTGCTCGCTGCAACAATCTGGTCGAACAATCACATCGACCGACCAGACAACGGGAACGACAGCAAATCGGATTCAAAAGACGACGACGAACTCAGGAATTCCTCGCTCTGCACGCCCGCACTGCCAATCTTCATCGCCAGACCAGAACCACAGTCCCAGCCAGTCAAAGACGAGTGAATCAGACCTCCGCAACGCGGGTATGGCATGAAGCGTTGCAACAAGCAGCCTGAAACTCAGGCTGCACTTCGGGTCGTTTTACCTCGGCGAAGTTAAGTTGCCAGAACCCTCCTGACGCAAAATCTCATTCTCTTTGCGGAGCCGCTGGATTTCCTGCTCTTGTGGCGTCAGGGTCGTTCGACCCTGACCAGGGAAAGCCGCTTCTCCTGCTTTCTGAGTCTGGAGTCGCCAGCGGTAGAGGACTGAGGGGCTGATCCCGAGGTCACGGGCCGCCCGGCTCGGGCCAACATCGTCACGGTCGGCCAGTTCGATGGCCTGGCGTTTGAATTCGGCGGTGTAGGTCTTCCTGGTCGTCATGGTCTCGCCTCCTATGCTGAAGGCTTAACCGCACCGACGCAAAACTGCCCTAATCCCAACCTGGAGAACCAGCGGGAGGGCATCGCTAAAGCAAAACAGGCTGGGAAATACAAAGGCCGCAAACGGGTGCTCAGCCCGGAGCAGGTTGAGCAAGCCCGGCAGCGGGTGGCTGCGGGAGAAAAGAAAACGGCCCTCGCCCGCGAGCTGGGCGTCAATAGAGATACGCTCTATGAGGCGCTGAAGAGCTGATTCAGCTCCAGGGATCAGCTCCCCGCACCCAATCCCAGAACAACTGAAGCACGGTACGCTGATCTGACAGTACTTGGGCCTCACCAATCATCCCTGGCAACAGCGGTCTTTCTTTAAGGGTAAGGTTGCCACGAGGCAGACTCACTTCCACCTGGTAGAGCACCAGCCCCGTGCTAGACACCTCACTGGTCGGAGAAACGCCGCTCAATTTACCTTTGGTTACGCCGTATTTCTGGCGTGGGTAGCCATTCCAGGCAATCTGAACCTGTGCGCCTGTCTTCAGTTTAGGGCGGTCTTTTTCATTTGCTGTCCCTTTAAACACCATTGGAACACCTGCTGGAAGTATGGCAAGCATGCTCTGACCAGCCCCCAGGGTCTGACCGACATGTAGATCACTGACTTGCATCACCTGCCCGTCAATTGGGCTGGTCACCTCAACTTTCTGGTTCAAGGTCAGCAGTTTCAACTGTGCCTCTGCTGAGGCCAGTCTAGATCGTGCTTGTCGGAGAGCGGCCTGGGCGCTGTTTACTGCCGCTTCAGCCGCTTCCATATCAGCACGGGGCACCCCCCCCACGTTGTAAACAGTTCGCACACTGCTTTCCTGCCGCTGCTTGTTCTGCAAGTCAATCTCAGCCTGGGCAATGTCCTGGCGGGCTTGTGTGGCTGCATTCTGTTGAATCGAGAGTTGTAGAGCGGCGTCCTGCGAATCACGACTCAGCGCATCTAGGGTGAACAGCAAGTCTCCTTTACTCACCTTCTGCCAGAGCTTGACTTGATTCTTCACTACACGACCAGCACTCGGAACGTTCACCTGAACAGGCTCCAGCTGGGGGGTCAGGGTTCCCCTGACCAATGCATAAACCCTAACATTTGCCACGGAAGCCCAGATAATGGCGGCTAGCAGACTGAGTGCTAGGAACCACAGCATCAAGCGGGGCAAGCGGTGCAAAGGTTGTTCCCATTGAACAGCTTGCATCATTCCGGCAGCCTCAAGGCCTCACTACAACTTGTTGATTTGTAGGGCCGGATGGTTCCTTCGACCAGTTTCAATACCTGATCTGCCGGAGCCATCAGCGCTGGGCGGTGAGTAATCACCAACAGAGTACGGTTTCCTTTCAACTGCTCCAAAATCTGCACCACCCTAGCTTCCCGATCCATGTCCAAGGTCGCGGTCGGTTCGTCCAGAATAAGCACTTCCGCATCTGAGAGGAGTAGACGGGCAATGCCCAGCATCTGGCGTTCTCCGCTGGACAGACGGTGAGGACTATCACCGCCCAGGGTGGTCTGCAATCCTTCAGGCAATCGTCGAATGACACTATCCATCTGTAGGGCCTGCATGACAGCTCTGACACGGGCCTCATCTACTTGCCGTCCCAGGGTTAGGTTATCCAGCATAGAAGCATAGAACATGGGTACTTCCTGGCGCTGGTAAGCCACACGATTACGAACAGCTTCAGGCGTGTAATCAGTTAGGGAAACACCATCCCAGAGAATCGTGCCTCCTGTCGGTTCCAGCAGAGAAGTCAGGACATTACAGAGAGTGGTTTTCCCTGAACCATTCGACCCTAACAGCACGGTATACGAACCTTTTGCCAAGGTCATATTCACGTCACTAAGAATGGGACGGTCAGGAAGATGGCTGAATTTAAGGTGCTCGACGGTTAGAACATCCTTGAGTGATTCCAGGTGAGTGTTTTTCCCGGTATCTGTTTCGGTGGGCAATTCCAAAATTTCCGCGAGGCGATCTGAGGAGACTATACCCTGTTGTACCGACTGCACCATGCCAATCAGGGTGGATAGCGCACCTACAGCATTGTTCGTCAGACCGTAGGTGGCAACCAGCTGTCCTACGGATAGCTTGGTTTCAAGAACTTGCGTTGCCCCGTACCACAGGGTTAGCAGTGATCCAAGGCTTCCCAGAAGACCGAACACCACGCCACTATTGTTGCTGATCATAAATCCCCGCCAGGACTGATCCATGACGCCACTGATCTGGTTGCGTCCCCGCATGGTAGCCCAACGTTCAGCACTGAATGCCTTGAGGGCTGAAATGCCTTCCAGACTGCCAATCATGAAACTGTTCAGCTCCCCACTCTTTTTGAGGACTTTGCGGCTATTATCACGCAGGCGAGGGGAGATCACCAAAACATAGAGAATGTTCAAGATCAGGCTTAATGAAGCTACTAATGCCAGTTGGATGTTGTAAAAGAGTAGAAGACTAAGACTGAAGAGAAGCGTTAGAACAGCCACTGGGACAGTGATCATAAGATTCGTGAGCACGCCTCGAACTGCGTTTAGATCCTCGTTACGTTGTAAGAGATCACCGACAAGACGCGTCTGGTGAATTCTTAATGGTAGATTGAGCAGATGATGCAGGTAGCCCATTTGCATCTTGTAATTCAGCGCCATGCCCAAGTAGCTGGAGAGGTGTGACCGGAAAGTACTGACCAGGGTTTGCAGTACAGCAAATCCAAGTATGGCCCACAGTATGTAAGGAAGAAGTTGTCGCTCACCAAAAGTGAGGACACGATCAAACAGCACCTGTGACAATAATGGACTAATAAGGGAAAAGCTACTTAGCATGATAGTGCCGAAGAGTATTTCAATTAAAATAGGAATCGACCCACGAAAGTGGGTTAGGTGAGATAGAAGACCCTGAATGCCTCGCTTTCCGATAAAATTTCCCTTCTCAAATTCTGGAAGAGGCTGAAAAAAAAGCAGATTACCTGTCCATTTTTTTTCCAATTCATCATGATCGATTTTTCTGATTCCTATAGCCGGATCAGCAATTAATATTGATTTTGAGTCTATCCTAAATAGAACGACGTAATGATTGCTTTCCCAATGTAGTATCAGGGGTAGGTTAATTGATTCCAGGCTATGAGATCTGGTTCTGAATGCCTTACAACTCAACCCCAAATTCTCGCCTGCTCTTTTTAATCCAGCCATTGTCGTGCCGCTCTGCGTAGTTCCGGCCAAGCCTCTCAAAATATAAAGCGCTTCTTGGCGCCCCCAATATTTCAATACCATGGCGAGGCATGCAGCGCCACAATCTGTTTGATCAACCTGCCTTACAAAATATTTACTGTAACGACGCAATTGCATTTTATCGCTCTTGTATGATTTTACGATTTTTTACGCGCCTTATAACGATTAAATTATTTATAAGATTGAATATTCCCATAACAAAGAAAATGAAAAGTATTACATCTAAGCTCGGAAATAAATAGGTTATCATAAAAACGAGAGTACAGTATAGTAATAATGTGGTCATTATTGTTTTAAAAACACCGAATCTTATAAAAAATTTAGACAATACTAAATTTTCCTCTTCATAATTGCCTTTATTCTTTTCAATTGCCCAATATGTTAGAAGCATATCAACAATATAAAGAAATATACAAGATAAAGGTAATAAAACTGTTTTCATTTTAAGATCCTCAGGGTATCTTTATTTCCATTTCTTCGACAAAAATCTTCAATCTAATTAATTTTATAGGCTGAGGGGTATCCAATTTATAAACAAATTTATCAACCGTAAAATCAGATACTAAAGGGATTATATCTCTACTGAGAATATCTTTACAAGCATCTAAGCCTATCTGTCCCACTAATGATAGTAATTCATCATCATTTTCAACAGATTGATATACAACAGGAATATGTGTTATCCCGGCAGAGATAAGAGCAACTGCCCTATGATACCCATTAAATAATATGTCTCTGCCTTGGTAGTTTATACACCAGAGCTCTTTTATACCGTAGCCGATGTTAGCAACTATACCAATCTGACCGGATTCATTCTCTCGTTCGACATTTTCACCCATTAATTCAAGACCTTGAAATCTGAGGTCAGTATTTAGGGAAGAAATAATGAACTCAAGATTGTTTACTCTGTTAATTTCAACATGCTGTTCAGAATTAGACAGCGGCAGTGCTAAATCTAAAAGGTAAGTCTCATTATTATTAATTCTATCACAAATTCTTTTAATATAATCAAAATCTATATTAAACTGGATAGATACTACTTTTCTAAAATCTAAATATTTTATTTTCGGTTTTATTTTTTGAAAAGCATTCTGCTTACTTATTTTTTTAAGAGATATCTTTATTCGCTCAAGATCTTCCTCACTTGGCTGAATCATTCTTTCTTCAATACCAATATGATAGTCCTCTTGCGCTTCTTGCCATAATTTTTTTAAGTCGGCTAATGAGACTTTGCCCCGAAAACTTTGTGCCTTCGAGTCAATAAAAGATTTAAACTCCGAAAATTCTGCCGCTCTCATCAGGAAAATTCGATACATGTTGGTTCATAGTATAGCAGTGACGCTCGACCCATTAACAAGCAGCAGCAGTAAGCCATAGACGCCTGACACAACGATGATATTCTTTGGATCGGAGCAGTAATTATATGACAATTAGCTGAAAAACTAAAAAGTGTTTCATGCCACAAAAGTATTATGCAAGCCTAACTATCATTTCCAAGCAGTAAATTGCAAAGGAGCAATAAAATGACTATATACGCAGAAGAGCTGGAATTCACCCTCCCACTGGACGAGATTGAAGAACTTACCGAAGAAGAATTGGAGAGTATTGAAGGTGGAGTTGCGCCATTAATCATTTACAGCGCCCGTATTATTTCTGGTGCTGTCGTAGGTGGCGTAATTGCTGGAGCAAAAACTTATATCGAAGATGGTGCTGTGAACTGGCGTAGTGTTGCAGTTGGCGTCGGCGCTGGCGCTGTTAGTGGGGCTGTGGGCGGTTGGCTCAAAGTCAAAGGCTGGTAAAGACCTTGTCGTATCAAACAAGCTGCGGCCTGATCAGGCCGCAGCTTGTTTGATACGGTACAGCGAGCAATTAAGAGATCTCTTGCGTGGCGTTTCTTCAGGTATGCAGAATCGAGATAATCCCAGTAGCTTGGCACTCCGCCTCCCAGGGCGTCAAGTAGCCCCGGCTGGAATGCCGCCGTTTGCGGTTGTAATACACCTCCACATACTCGAAAATGGCCTGTCTGGCCTCTTCGTGGCTGCGGTACACGC
>NZ_SMMH01000066.1:5000-8378 GCF_004634215.1 Deinococcus fonticola
AACCGCGTTCCAGACGCCGTTTTTCAAAACTGCGAGATGTCAGCTGAGCCAGTCTCTCCACCGAGGAGCCGTTTGTCCGTGCTGACCTTATCGGAGTCAGCACGGATTGAGCTGCCTTAACCTGCCGTTCGTAGCGTGGCCCGCAAGTACGGAGCCGTTTTACTCTCGCCGCTCGCCGCTACCACTTCGGGTGTACCCTGCACTACTACTTGTCCGCCCTGGTCGCCCGCGCCAGGGCCAATATCGATGACCCAGTCGCTGCCTGCCACCATCTGCATCTTGTGTTCGACAGCAATCACAGTGTTGCCCGCTTCCACGAGCTTGTCGAGTTGCTTTTGCAGGCGGTCAATGTCGGCGGGGTGCAGCCCTGTGGTCGGCTCGTCCAGGATGTAGACCGTGCCGCCCCGTCCACTGCGGTGCAACTCGGTGGCCAGCTTGATGCGCTGCGCCTCGCCGCCCGACAGCTCAGTAGCAGGCTGACCCAGCCGCAGGTAGCCCAGGCCGACCTCGCGCAGGGTGTCAAGCAGCCGGGTCATGTTGGGTTCCTGGTCAAAGAAGTCAGAGGCCGCGTCCACCGTGAGGGACAGCACCTCGGCCACGTTCTTGCCCTTGTAGGTGACTTCGAGGGTCTCGGCGTTGTAGCGCGTGCCGTGACAGACCGAGCAGGGCGCGTACACGCTGGGCAAGAACAGCAGTTCCACCATCATCCACCCTTCACCCTGACAGTGTTCGCAACGCCCGCCCTTAACGTTGAAGGAAAAGCGACCTGCCGCGTACCCGCGCTGCTTGGCCAGCGGTGTGGCGGCAAAGAGTTTACGGACCTGATCGAACAGGCCGGTATACGTCGCCATGTTACTGCGGGGCGTGCGGCCAATGGGTTTTTGGTCCACCTGAATCAGCCGAGTGATCTGCGCGAGGTCGCCGCCTAAGTGGGCCACTTCACCCGTCCTGTGCGTCGTCTCATCGTCGGCTTCAGGGGCGTCTTGCTCCAGGGGATGGCCGAAATGGTGGGCCAGCGCTTCTACCAACGCCTGACTGACCAGCGTGGATTTCCCCGACCCCGAAATGCCCGTGATGCTGGTCAGCACGCCCAAAGGAAAGCGCACACTCAGGTCGTGCATGTTGTGGCGGGTGACATGGTTCAGTTCCAGCCACCCCTGTGGGGTACGTAGAGGGGTGGTACGAGCTTGCGGCTCAGCGAAAAGGTAACGGGCCGTCGCAGAATCGGATATCTCGCTCAAGCCTTTGGGCGGGCCGCTGTACAGAATCTGCCCGCCCTGTTCGCCCGCACCTGGCCCCACGTCTACCAGCCAATCGGCGCGGCGGATAATATCCAATTCATGCTCGACCACAAACAGCGAGTTTCCGCCCCGCTTAAGACCATCTAGGGCCGTCAGCAGCGCCTCGGTATCAGCGGGGTGTAATCCTGCCGAGGGTTCGTCCAGCACATACACTACCCCGAACAGGTTGGAATAAAGCTGGGTCGCCAAGCGCAGCCGCTGCAATTCGCCGGGCGAGAGGGTAGGCGTGCTGCGTTCCAATTGTAAGTAACCTAAGCCAAGGTCGAGGAGGACGTTCATGCGGCGCGTCAGGTCTTCGGCCATGCGTTGTAGAGCGATGGCCTGCTCTGGCCGGTTCTTTGATCGCTCGGCATGGCCGGGGTCGCGCTCCTCGGCGAAGGGAAGTAACAGGGTCGCAGCAGTCGCAAGGGGCAGTCGTGAAAACTCGGTGATGTCCAGTCCGGCAAAAGTCACGTTCAGAGCTTCTTGCCGTAGCCGCTTACCGTGACACAGGGGGCAATCTTGCACGATCATGTACTCCAGAACCCGTTTTTTCATGGACGCGCTCTCGGTGTCGGCAAACGTGTGCATGACGTGGCGGCGAGCGCTTGAAAAGGTGCCCATGTAACCGGGTTCCAGTTTGCGTTTGACGGCGCGGCGGGTTTCTTCTGGGGTGAAGCCCGGATAGACCGGAACAACGGGTTGTTCCTCGCTGAAGAGAATCCAGTCGCGGGTGTCTTGGGGGAGCTCATTCCAAGGTCGGTCTACGTCAATTCCGAGCGACACTAGAATGTCGCGCTGGTTCTGGCCACCCCAGGCGGTGGGCCAGGCGGCGATGGCCCGTTCCCTGATGGTCAGCGAGGGATCAGGCACCATTGAGTCTTCGGTGACGGTATAGACCCGCCCCAATCCGTGACACTCCTGGCAAGCGCCATCTGGAGTGTTGGGGGAAAAACCATCGGCGTACACGATGTCTTGACCAGGCGGATAATCTCCAGCGCGGGAGTAAAGCATTCGAAGCAGATTGGACAGCGTGGTGACACTGCCCACCGAGGAGCGGGCGGTGGGCGTGCCGCGCTGCTGCTGAAGGGCAATGGCGGGCGGCAAGCCTTCGATGGCATCCACGTCAGGCACCCCGAGCTGATTGAACAGACGCCGAGCATAGGGCGAGACCGATTCCAAGTAGCGCCGCTGCGCTTCGGCATAGAGCGTACCGAACGCAAGCGTGGATTTGCCTGAACCAGAGATGCCTGTAAAGACTACCAGGGCGTCGCGCGGTAGGCTAACGGAAATGTCTTTGAGGTTGTGCTCACGCGCACCTCGCACCTGCACATGGCCGCGTTCTGCAAGATGGTCGTTCATTGCCTGAAACTATAGTGTTCGCTAAGAGGGTTGAAATTGCAAGGGGTAGGTGGAGAGTGAGTTAGGGATGGGGGGCTTGCTCCTCAAACGCCACCGGTGACTGGTAGCTCAGCGAGGAGTGACGACGCTGACGGTTGTAGAACACCTCAATCCACTCGAACACCTCCGTTCTCGTCTGGGCGCGAGGAAGTCGCGCCCTATCCAGTTCCAACTCAGTTTTCAGGGTAGCGAAAAAGCTTTCCTGCACACTGTTATCCCAGCAATTCCCCTTTCTGCTCATGCTCTGCACTGCCTCCAGGCGCTGCAATGCCTGTCGGTACGCCTCGCTGGCATATTGGCTGCCCCGATCTGAATGGTGCAGGAGACCTGCACCAGGACGACGACGCTCCAAGGCCATCTGCAAGGCTTCAGTGACCAGCAGTGTTTCCAGGCGCTCACTCATGGCCCAACCAACGATTGGGATTAGGGCAGTTTTGCGTCGGTGCGGTTAAGCCTTCAGCATAGGAGGCGAGACCATGACGACCAGGAAGACCTACACTGCAGAATTCAAACGCCAGGCCATCGAACTGGCCGACCGAGAAGATATCGGCCCGAGTCGAGTCGCCCGAGACCTCGGAATCAGCCTCTCCGCGCTGTCCAGATGGCGCAAACAGGCCGCAAAGCAAGGTTCCCTCGCCTTTCCAGGTCAGGGCCGAATGGCCCTGACGCCACAGGAGCAGGAAATCAAACGTCTCCA
>NZ_SMMH01000067.1 GCF_004634215.1 Deinococcus fonticola
CGTTGCAGCTAAAACCACCGGGAGCCGCAAGGCAGGTGTCTAGGCTGTGGCGCATGACTGGGGTGAAGTCGTAACAAGGTAACTGTACCGGAAGGTGCGGTTGGATCACCTCCTTTCATCGCTCCGCTCCATCGCTGCTCTTCTTCACTCTGTCTCTAAAGGCCGTCACGCAACCGTGTGACGGCCTTTTCTATTCCCTTGATGCGAACTTGTACCCGGTACATCATATTGGTTAGAGTGCGTCCATGACCACGCCTTCTCTCGAAATGGCTTTTGTCCAGGCTCAACAGGCTGTCAAGCAGCTCAGCAAGAAACCGGACAATGCTATCCTTCTCAAGCTTTATGCGCTTTACAAGCAGGGCAGTGAAGGGGATGTCTCTGGTAAACGTCCCGGCGGGTTCGATTTCGTAGGTAGTGCCAAGTACGACGCGTGGGCAGGCCAGCAGGGCAAAACGCAAGAGCAAGCCCAGCAGGAGTACGTAGAACTGGTACAGATCCTGCTGGAAGCCGATCATTGAGGTGGTGCTGAAGCGGGAGGTTTACTTGATGACCACCGTGTCGAACTGGTCACTGTTGGTGGGGTTGGGTGTCCAGCCGGTGACATTCTTGCGGCTGGCGCACAGTGGGCGGCTGTGTACCATCATGATGCGCACGGCGGACTCGTAGGCGAGTTCCTGAGCTTTGGCGTAAATTTTGGCGGCTTCCGACTGATTTTTGGCCGCAGTGGCGTTGTCCAGCAGTTTTTGCAGGGCCTTGTTCTCGTAAGCGGTGTCGGGTTCGCCGCCGGGGCCGAAGTGCGGGTCGTAGAAGGTGCTGGGGGAACCGTAACTGCCACTCCAGCCCAGCATGTACAGGTCGAAACCGGGATTCTGGCGGCTGTCTTCCAGGTATTTGGCCCAGTCCTCAGTTTTCAGGTGGGTCTTGATGCCCACCGCCGCCAGGTCGGCGGCAATGGCCTCCGCGATGGGTTTGGGCGTGGGAAAATAAGGGCGCGACACTGGCATGTACCACAGATCGAGCGTCAGACCATTGGCATACCCGGCCTCGGCCAGCAGTTTTTTCGCCTGGGCCACATTCGGTGCGGCGGTGTTGGGTACGTTCTTGCTGTTGGCCCAGCCCAGAGCTGGCGGCACGATGCTGTTGTCGGTGGCGCCCAGCGGCCCCCAGAAGGCGTCCACGATGGCGGGGCGGTTGATGGCGTACATGATGGCCCGGCGCACGCGCACGTCCTGAAGTTCCTTGCGGGTGCCGGTGTAAATGTTCAGCATGCCGACGTTGAAACTGGGCCGCAGGATGGCCGTCAGTTTCGGGTCGCCCTGCACGGCCTTCAGGTCAGCGGGGTTCAGGTCGCAGGACAGGTCGAGGGTGCCGGCCCGCAACTCGTTCAGGCGGGCGCTGGGGTCTTTCAGGAACCGGAACAGTACACCGTCATTCCTGGGTTTGCCGCGCCAGTAGCTGGGATTGGCCTTCAGGACGATGCGATCACCCGTTTTCCAGCTGTCGAGGACGTACGGCCCGGTGCCGACCGCACCGCCGGCCGGACTGCCGTACTTCTCCCCGGCTTTCTTCACGGCGGCGGGGCTGGCGATCCCAAAGAAACTGGTACTGATGCGGGCCGGAAAGTCCGAAACGGGCCGCGTGAGGTTAAACGTCAAGCTGTAATCGTTGTTCTTCTTGATGCCGGCCAGGACACTGCCTTTGCCTTTCGATTCGCCCAGAATCTGCCCCCAGCTTTCCCAGGTGTGGTTGTAACGGGCCGGGCTGGCGGGGTTCCACCATCTCTCCACGTTGAAGATCACGGCGTCGGCGTTGAAGGGCGTCCCGTCGTGGAATTTCACGTTGCGGCGCAGGGTGAACGTCCAGTTCTTCATGTCGGCGCTGGCCGCCCAGCGGGTCGCCAGGCCGGGATCCAGGGTAGTGGTGCCGGGCTTGAACTCGCCCAGCGTGTCGTAAATCTGGTTCTACACGGTACTGGAATTCGAGTCGATGATGTTCCCCGATTCCAGGGAGACGGGTTCACCACCTGCGCCGTACACCAGGCTGGCGGCGTGCGCAGGAGCAAGGCTAAGGGCGAGGCTGACGACCAGACCAGTGAGCGTTCGCTGCATATGACCTCCCGAGATGATCTCCCACTATGGCACGGCGCGCCGTGCGTTCGGACGCGCTGACCGTGAGCGACATGCACAGCTTCCGGACTTTATCCGGCGGCCCGGCTGCCGTTTTTCCGTTACTCTGCACCTTGTGAGCGACTCGACACAGGCCCTGGCCGCAGCGAAAGCCCGCATGAAGGCCCTGGCCGCCGGGTATGCCCGCAACGTGCCGGGCCTGGACGCGCACAGCCTGATGCTGGGCCTGGAAGGCATCGGCCTGGAATTTATGCCGATGGGTGACCGCGACGGTGCTTACGACCCGGAACACAAGGTCATCCTGATCAACAGTAAAGTCCGCCCGGAACGGCAACGCTTCACACTGGCGCACGAGATCAGCCACGCGCTGCTGCTGGGCGACGACGACCTGCTCAGCGACATTCATGACGTGTTCGAGGGCGAACGGTTGGAACAGGTCATCGAGACGCTGTGCAACGTGGGCGCGGCGGCCATCCTGATGCCGGAGGAACTGGTGCGTGACATGATCGCCCGCTTCGGCGAGACGGGTCGGGCTCTGGCGGAACTGTCGAAACGGGCGGACGTGAGCGCCTCCACCGCCCTGTATACCCTCGCGGAGTACACCCAGGGGCCGGTGCTGTACGCCGTGTGCGCCGTCGCCAAGCAGGAGGACGACGAGGGCATTCCACGCCCGGTGCTGTCCGTGCGCGTCAGTGGGGCTGCCCCCAGCGTCAAGTACACGCTGCGGCCGGGAACGCCCATTCCTGACGACCACCCCGTCGCGCTGGCGCTGGACACCGGGTTTCAGATGGAGACGGACAGTTACGTGCCGTTCCCATCGGGCCGCAAGATGCCCGCGCATGTCGTGGCCTACCCCAACAAGTACCGCGTGATCAACGTCAGTTTTGCCCTTCAGAAAGGCGAGATTCAGGGCGAAATGCCGAAGGATGACCCGGACAAGTGAGAACGCACCGCCTCACCTTCCATTTTCCCGTGCCGGGGGCGCTGAAAACCCCCCTGGGCTGGGAAGTGGCGTGGACAGGTTGCCGGGTCATGGGCATCCTGAACGCCACCCCCGACAGTTTCAGCGACGGCGGCAAACACTATGCCCTGCACCACGCCCTTGAGGCTGCGAAGAACATGGAGAGGGTCGGGGTATTCATGCTCGACATCGGCGGCGAGAGCACCCGCCCCGGCGCGGAACCTGTGGACGCCAGCACGGAGCTCGACCGCGTTCGGCCCGTCATTCACGCCCTGAAGGACGCCAGAATTCTGCTCAGCGTGGACACCATGAAACCCGAGGTGGCCGCCGAAGCCCTGAAAGCCGGAGCGCACCTCATCAACGACGTGACGGGCCTGCGAAACCCCGAAATGGTGCGCGTATGCGCCGACGCAGGTGCGGCCGCGTGCATCATGCATATGCAGGGCGAACCCCGCACCATGCAGCAAAACCCCGTGTATACCGACGTGGTCGCCGAGGTTCACAGCTATCTGCGCGGGCAGGCCGCGCGGGCCAGGGCAGACGGCGTGCCTTCTGTCCTGCTGGATCCCGGTATCGGCTTCGGAAAAACCAGAGAACACAACCTGGCCCTGCTGCGCGCTGTTCGTGCCCTGGCGCAGGGAGACGCCCCTGTGCTGATCGCCGCCAGCCGCAAACGCCTGATCGACTATCTCGCCGATGTCCCTGACGCCGCCGACCGCGACCCTGGCAGCCTCGCCATTCACCTGCACGCTGCCCGTCAAGGCGCGGCCCTCGTGCGTGCCCACGCTGCCGGGGAACACGTGCAGGCGCTGAGGGTACAGGCGGCGCTGATGGCCGAAAGCTGACGACAGGTCGAGCCGTTGGGGAAACCAACTCCCGCACTGCCCACTCGCTCCACAGGCCCTATCCTTGCCCCATGAGTCGCGTTGTGCTTGAAGGACTGGAATTTCACGCCCGGCATGGCGTCTTCGAGACGGAAGCTGTTCTGGGTAGCCGTTTCATCGTGGATGCGGAGCTTGCTTACGATTTCGCGGGCTTGCCGGATGACCTGGCGGCGGCGGTGAATTACGCGGCGGTGTATGAGGTGATTCGTCAGGAAGTCACGGAGAACCGCGTGCAACTGATTGAGGTGCTGACAGACCGCATTGCCCGCCGGGTGCTGCGCGAGCAACCCAAACTGAAGCGGGTGACGGTACGTGTGCATAAGCCCTTCGCGCCCATTCCCGGCGTGTTCAGGGACGTGTTTGCGGAATTGACGCTGGAGCAGGCTTGAAGCACACCGCTTTCATTGCGCTGGGTGCAAACCTGGGCGAGCCACTCCCGATGCTGCGCTGGGCCACACAGGAAGTGGGCCGTCTGGGCGAGCTGGTGGGCGTCTCGCGCCTGTACCGCACCGCGCCCGTGGGCGGGCCGCCCGGTCAACCGGATTATCTGAACGCCGCGCTGAAGCTGGAGACCACGTTCTCGCCGACAGATTTGCTGAACGCTCTACACGCCATCGAGGCGCGCGCTGGGCGCGAACGGCATGAACGGTGGGAAGCCCGCGTGCTTGACCTGGATTTGATTCTGTTCGATGACCTGGTTTCGGACACCGGGCCGCTCTTGCCGCACCCCCGCGCCTGGGAACGGGCGTTTGTGCTGGCCCCCCTGGCTGACCTTGACCCGCTCCGGAAACACCCGCGCACCGGGGAAGCGGTGGCAGACGCCTTGGCCACAGTCGAGCAAGGCGGCATGGCGGTCTTGCTGGAAACGTGGTGAGGAAGGCGAGGAAAGCTCCTCTAACCTCCTGTGTCGGCTGCAACCGGCCCAGGCCAGAGGAAACCTGGAATTGCGCGTATAAAACACAAGTCGTAAACTTGACAAATATTTGATTACTCAAGTAAATTACGGCATGACCGAATCTGGCACATTGCACATTCTTTTCGGCCCGCAAGGTGCAGGAAAGACGACCTACGCCCGAGGGCTCGCGGAGCAGCGCAGCGCCATGACGTTTTCCATAGACGAATGGATGCAGCGCCTCTACGGCCCCGACCTGCCGCACCCCATCGAATTCGCCTGGCTCAAGGAGCGCCTGGAACGCTGTCATGGGCAAATCTGGCTTGTGGCTCAGCAGGCGCTGCACAGTGGCGCAGACGTGGTACTTGACCTCGGGTTGCAGCGCCGGGCGGAACGCACCCGGTATCTTGAACTGGCCCAACCGTACCCGAGCCGGACTTACTTCGTGGATGCGCCGCTCGACCTGCGCAGGCGCCGCGTGACCGAGAGAAACGCCCAGCGCGGCGAGACTTTTTCTTTTCAGGTGACCCCGGAAATGTTCGATTTCATGGAAACGTTCTACGAGGCTCCGGATGAAGCGGAACTGGCGACGGTCAGCCACGTCTGCCATACCAGCGCATGACGCCGACCTCACTGGCCACCCTGCTGCGTTTCCACCGTTTTCATCTGGAGTTGACGCGCCGGCTGGATCACCGGCTGGGGGCCCTTCATGGCCTGAGTTTCAGTGATTTCATCCTGTTGCGGGCTTTGGCGCTGGCGCCGGCCGGGCGCCTGCCACGCGGCGATCTGGCGCTGGAGGTGGGCCTGACGGCCTCAGGCGTCACACGCGCGCTGCTGCCGCTTGAAAAACTGGGGTTGATTGTCCGGGAGGCCAACGAACGAGATGCCCGCGTGAGTTATGCCGCCCTGACGCCGGCGGGGTTGGCGCTTGTGGAACATGCGGCCATCACGACCGAACAGATCAGTCAGGACGTTCTTGGAAAACTGTCCACGGAAGGGCAAATGCAGTTCCTACAACTGGTCGAGGAGATCAGCCGCTAGTCCAGGCTGCTGGCAGTAGTGACAGATTCAGCAATGGGCCACGCAAAGAGAAACGTCCGAATGTCGCAGGGCACTTCTGCACAGCATTCGGACGTTTTTTTAGGGCAGAGAATCAGATGACGTCAGGTGTGCCCCCATATCCAACTACCCTGTCGACTTCACTCCCTTCGTTCGGTCATTCAGTTGCTCAAAAAGCACGTCATCTTGTGCTTTTACTCGTCGTCCCCGGCTTCGTCAGCCACACGCTTGCCGGCCATCCACTCCAGACCGGCCCACATCAGGTCGTCCAGGTCGCCGTCGAGCACGTCGTCGGGGTTGTGTTTCATGAGGCCGCTGCGGTGATCCTTGATGTACTGCTTGTCCAGCACGTAACTGCGAATCTGGCTGCCCCACTCGATCTTCTTCTGTTCACCGCGCGCCTTGGCTTCCTCGGCCTCGCGTTTCTTCACTTCGATGTCGTACAGGCGCTGTTTCAGGATTTGCAGGGCCAGTTCCGCGTTCTTGATCTGACTGCGCGTAATCTGGCAGGCCACCGCGATCCCGGTGGGAAGGTGTGTCAGGCGCACTGCCGAGTCGGTGGTGTTCACGCCCTGCCCACCCGCGCCCTGTGAGCGGAACACGTCGCGCCGCAAGTCGGAATCGGGAATGTGAATGTCGATTTCTTCCTCGGGCACTTCTGGCACCACGTCCACCGAAGCGAAGCTGGTGTGGCGGCGGTTGTTGCTGTCGAAAGGCGAAACGCGCACCAGCCGGTGAACGCCGTGCTCCGGGGCCATCATCCCGAAGGCCTTTTCGCCCCGGATGATGAATTCGGAACTCTGCACCCCAGCCTGGTCGCCGTCCACCTGATCGAGCATCTCGACCTTGTAGCCGCGCCGCTCGGCCCAGCGCATGTACATGCGGGCCAGCATCCCGGCCCAGTCCATGCTCTCGGTGCCGCCCGCGCCGGACTTTACGCGCACGATGGCGGGCGTGTCGGCGTGCTTCATGGTGAAGAGGGTCTCGCGGTACAGGTCGTCCACGCGCCGGGCCAGGTTGTCCTGCTCCTCGGCCAGCATCTCGCGTTCTTCCTCGTCGGCCATCTCCAGCATTTCAGTGAGGCTGGCGGCGTTGCTGCTCAAGTCGTTGTACTCCTCGACGATGCGCCTGACCGTTCCGGCCTCCTGCGTCACCTGCCGCGCCCGGCCACTGTTGTTCCAAAGGTCAGGGTCACTCAGTTCACGATCCAGTTCGTTCAGGCGGCGCGTCTTGCCGGGAATGTCAAAGATACTCCCGGAGAGACGCCAGTTGATCCAGTAGTTCCTGCATGGCGTGCCTCCCTTCCGCGTTTCTCCCCATAAGCCGGGGCGCGGGCTAATGCCAAGAAAAAAGTATACCGGATAACGGGATTCAGTCTGTAGCGCGGGTGGCTTAGGGCAGAAAGTATGCTGTGACGTGTCAAGGGATTTGTTGGCCCAGTCATCCTCTCTCCCGAAGCCGACTGACGGAGTTCTTCAGAAGAAGTCACACCAGGACAGCATTTCAGTGGGCTGGTTGTTCTGGAAGCGCACGCCTACACCGTGTTCCCCATCCACTTCTGACCAGAATCCCAGGGCGAACTCGTCAGGTGTCGTGGGGGTTTCTGGGATGATGAGTCCCATCAATTGAAATTCGGCGTCATAATCGGCCTCAGTCATGGTTCCCCAGGGCGACATGTCATCGCAGGTTTCCCAGAAAGGCATGTTGTTATCATCCAGCAGGCCCCATTTATCCAGGTCATTTATGACGTCCCTGCGGGCAAAAGGGATCGCGTGAGCGCGTAGGGAAGGCAACTGAACCATGACGCTACGGATCAAGTTCAAATGTGCTTGATCAGGCGTGGTGTCCTGTAGCGTTCCGGGCAGGTAGACAGAGATTTCCTCTCTGTTTGGGTCGGTAAATTTGCCCGTCCAGCCGCCATAATTTTCATGACTGAATTCAATTCCCGTGAGCGGATCAGCGAAGCTGATGGTTTGTGGGTCAACCATGTCCTGAGAGTACCTGAGGACCTCAGTACCCGACAGTTTCGAGAAGCGCTGTGCGGGAAGCTGAAAACTCGGTTTTCAGCTTCCCACTTGCAATGGACACCCTATCTGGTGCCCTATAGAGCGCGTCAAACGCTGAACTCGTTGCTCTCAGTCTGAATTTCGCCTGCCACTTTCCTGAGTACCGGAAGAGCCAGGTCGAGCTTCTCTCGCTCGTCGTTTTTGCCCTAATCAAGGCCAAGGATGTGCGTCACGCAGCGCTCGCAGAGCGCTTCCCAGGCGATGCCAAAACAGACTCTGTCATCCGACGCCTTGAACGCTTCTTCGACCAGCATCCCCTGTGTCCAGCAGACGTGG
>NZ_SMMH01000068.1 GCF_004634215.1 Deinococcus fonticola
GAACTGAGGAAGGGGCGGACATTCTGGTAGAGTCGGGGTACGTCCCCGAGGAGCATTTTTGTCGTCACAAACAGAAATTATCCCCTATCGGGGACGTCTTCTCATAAAATTTGTCAGGCCGTCAGGGAGATGTTCACCAGCTTTGATGGAATAATCTTCGTGTAGATAGATACTGTCCTGCGACTCGGCAGTGGTTTCCGACTTGGCTTCCTGCCTCTTAACCCGGCGTACATACCTGATCAGTCTGTTCATGAGGCATCGTCAGTATTTCGCGGTACGAAAAAAAGTGCAAGTAAAATTTCCTCAACACAGAATGAAAGGTGCGCTCCCTTGGTGGTCATGTGTGCTTTTTGCTCTTGGTGTTGCATAGTGAGATGTACCCGCTTCCGAGTCACCCACTTTGAGGGAGGCCATGCAGGGAAGCACCGTCGCCCACAAGTCGGGCGGGCGAGGCATGGGACAGGGGAGCAGGCGGCCCGTAGAACCAAGTGCCGCCCCCCGCACCAACCAAACAGTGCCTGGAAGCGTTATGACCCACCAGTGTGCCGGGTTTGGCTACGCCACATAGGAGGGGCCGAATTGAAGAATCAGTTTCCTGAGTGAGTTTTTCTGTCAGGGCTTAACGAAACCAACCAGTTTTGGTGATTCTTTTGCCATCTGTGGCGTATGAATGATCATCATGCCGTTCCCAGCGGTCCCAAATTCCTGGATGATGAAACCAGCGAACCGTCCGTCCCCCACCCGGTAAACGTTGGTGACCGGGTTTTCCGTTTGACCGACCTGCACCACATTTTTCGTCCCCATGTACTCCGTGCGGGAAACCTGCGGGTTCATGAGAATGAATGACCAGTAATCGGTTCCTGCCGAGTACTGGTAGGCGAGCGCGGCCTTCTGAGCCTTAAGTTTCGTGGGTTTATTCCATTCACGGCTTAACGCGCCAGGGAACGGATTCAGTGTTTCATCTGCTGGTGGCTTGTTCATCACATAATCCATCAGGATTTGAGGCAGGCTTCGGGCTTGCGCTGCGGCTGAACTGGAGAGAGTCAGACTGACGAGTACGAACGAATAGACGATGTTTTTCAAGATTCATCTCCGAGGCGAATTCGTGTGGTGCAAGAGAAGGTGCACAGGATGCGAGACGCTAGAGGTTGTGTGTGCCTTGTTAGTCATCCCAACTGCCCCCAACAACATAACCTTTGTTGTCTCGGATGCAGTGACCTAGCCATAGTTTCCTGGTTGACGGTACGAAAACAGTGATGGAAATTCGTCTCGTATAAATACCAACAGGACTTTTGTCTGTGATTTTGGCGCTGATGCTTTGTCGTCCCCCATTTGGCACAAAAGTAAAAAAATCCACCTCCGCGTTCGCGGGTGGATTCAGTTGTTGCATAACGACAGGTTGACAATTCCGCTTCAACTCCTGAACGGAGAGACTGAGACGGCTGTTATATGCGTAGTAGATGCCAGGGCCAGAAATGAGCAAAATGGCAAAGAGGCTGGTGAGCCAGGCCTTAGCTGGAGGTGGTGTCGCAGGTTTCGTAACGGTCATGGGAATTTTCTGGGAAAACCAAGGGAGCCTTGATATGGCTCCCTTGACATTAGTTTACTTGCGGCTGTCAGGTGTCCACTTCACGGAAGGAACACTCAATTGACGCAGTCCAGAAGGTGCAGGGGCGCATCCGAGATCGGTGTCCGGGTAGGGTTGTGACTCAGTACCAACCGTGTTCACCAGTTGAATCTGTCCAGTCTGGGCGTCCAGATTTAACACGTGCCACCAGTTTCCCTCACCTTCAGAGGGCGAGATCACGTTTACGAGACCTTTTTCGTCCACCACTTCAACAGTAGCCTGAGCATCCTGGAAAGTGCCTGTGCTGGAGTAGTTGTGAATGTACAGTTGGTACGCACCCGTCACATTATTCAGGCGGGCAACCTTCATGACCTCTGGCCCAAAGGCATCCGTATCGTCCACGTCCAGTGAGGCATTCGGGCAACTATCATCATTCCCTTTGCGTCCCCAGTACACGTGATAGGGCTGGCTCTCAGGAAGCCACAGGTGAGTATCGAGGTCGTTTGGGGTGTTTCCCCACTTCAGGACAAAACGCGTCACACCGCTGATCGTGCCACTTGGCTCAGTGACAGTGACCGAGACGGTTTTCCGCAAGGATGGGTCAGCCGTAGACACTGCTGAGATCTGGTAAGTGCCTGGGATGCTGGGGGCCGTGTACTGAAGGCCGCCGCCGGGCATTGGAGTCACGGTTCCGCCTGTGGTTGACCATTGAATGGAACGGTCTCCAAGGCGTTGTGGGCCGCTGACCAGACCAGAGAATTCCCTGGTGGTGTTCGTTAACATGAAGGCATTGACGGGGGCGACGGTGATAGCCGGAATGTTTGGATCCACGCCTGCGCTGAAGTAAGCCCAATCCGGATTGTTGGTGATACCGACATCCACGGTGCATTTGGCGAGGATCGCTTTGCTGAGGATGCCAGCATCCTTGCAGATCTGTTCAGCCTTAAGGCGCTGTTCAGAAGTGAGGCTGACCAGGCCAGCGTAGGCGCTGGGGAACGCACGGTTCGTGAAGGTGTACGTGGATTGACCTGGGAGGTAATCAAAGAGAGATTCCTCGGGTTTGATGCGCCAGCTTTCACCAAAAACGCTGTAAATACTCGGGGTGGGAACGGGCACTTGCAGCACCTGACCGTCACGCGTCTGGTAATCGTTCTGGGTGTTGCCGTCGAAGTTCCCTAGCAACCCCGTCAGTCGGCTGCGCCGAGCGGCAGGCACAGTCACAGAAACGCGACCCAGAATATCTGCTCGAATGTCGGCGCTCAGAAAGCTGCCGTCCTTCCAGTGCACCATAGTGAGTTTCCCGTCATAGGAGACGCTGCCGCCGAAGGGTAAAGGAATGAATTTCGCCTGGCCTTCAGTGAGCAGGATTTCCTGCCCGTTAATCATAAGTCGGGGCGCGTTGGTTTTTGTGGCGTAAATCCCGACGCGGTCTCCGCCCACGCGCATGGCGATGGCGTTGTTTGCTGACATCTGCGTGTCACCAAGTGGAACGTAACGGGCCTGTACTTCGAAGCTATCATCCAGCGACTGGGTCAGGATGAACTCCCCTGCGGCCTGGAAGGAGTACACCTGTTGCTCGAAGGTACTCAGGTGAGGGTCACCGAAGCTGGAAGCTGTTCCAGGCTCCTCAGGTAATGGAAGGGTTGGCCCCTGGTCACCATCGTTGCTCCCATCTTCAGGTGCTCTGCCGTCATCCGGGTCAGGCTGGTCAATGGGGGGAATCTCGGGAAGTGGGGGGAGGGGTGGTGGGGGTTTGGGAACGAAGCAGCCCTTCCCTTCCCGTTCACTACCCACGGTCGTGACGAATCCTTGTGAGAAGGCGGGTTCTTCCTGGTTCTCCAGAATCAATCGGGAGCCGTAGTAACTGAGGGTGCCAACGGCGTAAGCGGCGTTGAGACCGGCAGCGACTTTATTGAGAATGGCCTTGCTTACGTTTTTTCCGGCACGCTTGAGAACTGCTTCCAAGGAAGCACTGTAACTGGATTCAAGGGCCTCTCCAGCAATAGCTTTACCAAGGTTGGTCAGTTGTTCGTGACGATCTTTAACAAACACGGCTAAATTGGTGACGATAATCGAGGCCTGTTCAGCCATTTCGGCTTCATTGCCTTGTTCCTGGGCAGCCTTAAAACTCTGAATGGCTATCCCTAACTCCCCAGTGTTTACTGCTGCGGTAAATGCTGTAACCAATGCAATTGCCGCAGTACTGTTAGCTGCCTTCTCAAGTTTTGAACCTTCAAAGCCAAATCCAACAATGTTAAGGAAATTATTGAGAACCACTAGACTATTAACGACACCAGCGTTATTGATGGGGATTGGTGAATCCATACCCGAAGCAGTACTGTCAAATTTTGTGTATACCGCATATACTGAATATGCGCCAGACGTATATTCACCCTTAAATTTTTCAAGGGTCGCTGCGTCTAAATCCTTGATCGAAAAATTGGCATTTCTAGGCGTACCCCCTGGGGTAAGTGCTCCACTACTGATGGCCCAGTCGGCCAGCCCAACTCCGGTCACTGACGTTGGAGCAGACAAGTACGATTTCCCAACATTCTTGTTGAGTAAGTCCTGGTACGTAGGATTTCTGATTTCACCCGGAAGGACATAGATATTCGCCGCCAACGGCATGCGCTTGTACAGGGTGATGGAATCACCATCCTGTTTCAACTCTAAAAGCTTCCCTTCAAACATCCCGCATTCCACAGCCTGGGCCTGCATTTTGCCGCCGACGGTGCCTACGGAAACGACTGACTGCTTCTGCAATTGAGCCAACTGTTGAATCAGGTTGTTGACTTGTTCTGTCGTTACGCCTTGCTGATCAAAGCTCTTCTGGACGAGGTCAGTGGCGATCACACTGGCAACATCCAGCTCAGCTTGCGACAGCGTGATACGACCTGTACTGCGGATGATTTGAACCAGATCGGCGTAACGCGGGTGGCTGGTGACCTGCGAAGCGTAAGTTTTTCGTGCGGCTCCACTAACACCGAGCATTTCCGGTGCGGTCAGGACGAGGCCCACAGCACTTCGCTCTGCGTTGAACTGAATGGTCTCGTGGATACCTTGCGTTAATGCGTCCAGGGCCACCATGTCCCCAGCCGCATTCTGTCCAACCACGATGAGGGCGTTATCCGTGGGAATATTGGTGTTCACCTGGGTGCCATTTACTGCGCGACCGTAGGGTGTCAAGACGGTGGTCAGACCCGTTGCTTCTGCTGTTTTCACGGTGTAGACGACAGGAACGACCACGCCGGGAAGGGTACTCGCTGCACTGGTAACCGTCACTTTGCGGACATCGAAGCCAGACTTGATGGTGACCGTTCCCGTGATGCCCACTGGTGTGTTGGGGGCTGTTGTCAGTTCAAAAGCTCGTGAGCTGGGATGAATTCCGCTTTGAACAGGTGTTAGGGTAATCCAGGAGGCGTTGGTCGTTACCTGAGGGTTGAGTGATCCGGTGCCAGCATTCTGGATTGCCAGGAGTTTCGCCTCATTATTGATTGTGAGTAGCTGTGGATGCACGTCCAGAGCGGGAATGGAGAGCAGCGAGAGGATAGCCAGTCGCTTGGCGATCAGTGCGGACAGGTCGTCGTTGTTGAGGGTGCCGTTATCAATCAGGTCTGCATTGAAAATCTGACCTTCGGTCAGGGTTGCGTTGTTCAACAGGTAATTGGTGAGCAGCAGGGTGTCGTCAAGGGTGACCTTCTGATCCTGGGTGAGGTCACCAGCCTCGTATTTTAGCCAGTCTGCCTTTACGGTTTTGGCAACGGATGTGGATTTCAGGGTTTGAGCGCGAAGTTGAGTCTGGAGTGAGTTGAATCCCTCCTGAAAGCTGGCGGACTGTGGCATAAGTGTTGATGCGCTTTTTTCCAGGTTGGCGAGCGTGGTCGTCGTCTTGTCGTTGACCAGGGTAGCCGTTTGTGCTTCGACGAGTTCAATTTGGACTTGGTGAGTGGATGAGAGTCCCGTAATGTCAATAGAGGTGGTCAATGTTCCCTGTCCCGCAACGAAAACCAGGTTATCCTCTACCACATTGAGACCATTGGTGTTGCTGGCTCCGGCGATTTTTGCTCCTGCGGGGAGGATGAGCCGGATCACGGCATTGGTGAGGCCGCTGCCACCGCTGAGGGTGGTGGTGATGCGGGTGAACCCTGAAGCGTCCTGAAGTCCTGCGGCCTGAAGTTTAAATGGTGCGGCTTGTTTAACTGCCCCGCTGGTAGGCACGGGTGTGGGAGAGTTGAACACTGATCCACACCCGGTGAGGAGGACGGCGCTGAGCGCCGCGATGCCAGAGGCTGCCTTTAAATTTGGTCTGAATGATTTCCTCATACAAATTTCAGAATATGGAAAGACCGTTTACTTGAATACCCCCAGCGAGAAATCCACAAATTTGCTTGACACAAGTGCGTCCATGGGTTTATTTCTTGAAGATTGTGAAGAATTTCATTCATAAGTGGCGCAGTTGTACTCATAAGTCGCACTCGAATAGCAGGTTCAGAAGCCCTCCAGAGCAATAAATTTGGCTAGTGCCTGCACGGCAAGTTGAGGAGATCTTGCTGACGGCCTGACAAATTTTATGAGAAGACGTCCCCGATAGGGGATAATTTCTGTTTGTGACGACAAAAATGCTCCTCGGGGACGTACCCCGACTCTACCAGAATGTCCGCCCCTTCCTCAGTTCC
>NZ_SMMH01000069.1 GCF_004634215.1 Deinococcus fonticola
GAGCTTGAATTCGCGGCTGTGTAGTCGTCCGGGCATGGTCGGTCTCCCTCCATCTGTTGATCAGCCTACGGGCTGACCGGGGCGACATGCCTTGCTCCTCTGTCCGCGTTTTGGGGTTCACTCCAGAGGGAGCTCGGTGTTGCGTTCAGCTGGGAGTACGGAGACCTCAGCCCCTGGGAACACGGGGGCTCTCACAAAGCCTGACTTTTCCCGACGAGTCCTGAAGATCGAAAGTGTAGGAAAGCACCCCAATACATAGACCAGCACGCGCGGAATACAGCACTTTGTATTCTGCGCTTCTTTTGGGGGTTTTTCACTATGAACAATCGACAAGAGCGCATGATTCGCAAGCGCCTGGCAGATCAATTGTGCTTTACGCAAAGCGGCTCGACCGAGCTTGCATTGCAGGAATGCACCTTTGAACAGACCATTGTCACGGCGTTGGGAGCCGAGCGGAGCGGCGAGTTGCTGAGCAGTATCCATGCAGTGAAGTCACCACTCACTGATGAGGAGCGTTTGATCTTACTAGAGATTGCGCGCGAGATGCTGAACGGCGCACTTGAGGCAAGCGGGCGCTGGCGCGTGGTTGGGGTGGTTGGGTGAGTGTGGTCTCGCAACGGGTGTTTGTAGACGCGCTGAAGATCACGTCGCCTGGGGAGTTGACGGTGAAGCTGCTTCGAGAGCGGATGAGCGGGGAGGTTGCGAGAGGGGCGGTGCTTGCCGCTGAGTGGTACCAAGAGCGCGGCGTCGACCCGAACGAGCTGTTGCAGGTGGTGGCTTTCGGGGTGCCTGTCTGGCTGCACCAGATCGGACCGGTTGCGGTGCATTGGGTCAGACCGCAGGGGTATGGGGCGGTCTGGCTGCCGCCTGAAGGGCTGGACGTGTGGCCGTGGATGCGTGCGCTGCAATCTCTCCAGGCGGTCGAGCACCTCTGGCCGGGGAGCGTCAGGGGCTGGCTGAGACAGGGTGATGAGCTCACAGGGCGTCAGGCAGGCATGACCAGGCTCGCCTGGGCGCGCGGACAAGAGGCAGACCCGCTGGCTGAGGCTTTTTGGCGACTGGGACGGAAGCATGCGCACTGATCAGATCATGCGGGTGGTGATGTCCGCGCCCGATCCGCACCGAGGGCGGCTGTTGCTTCAGATCGCAGTGGGCGCGACGAGGAGCGCTGGGCCCATGTTCCCAGGGGTTGAGCTGGAGTTGCCGCCGGGGACGCTGGTCGTGCGCGAGTCGACCGGGCTACCGGAGTTCTGGGGGCCCAGGTTCTCTCTTCATGTGATGCAAGACCTGCACAGGGGGCGCAGCTATGGGGTGCTGGTCGCATACCACAACGGGCTGGTTGAGCAGGTTGATGCGGGAGATGAGCCGCTGCGCTTGTTCTGGCAGAACCTGATGTTGCTGCTGAATCGGTGATATCACTGTCTGGGACGGCAAAAACACTTGCATCACAAGCTTGAGTCGTGTACACTGTTGCCATGGATCTGAGCGGCGAACATAGCTAGGACTGAAGAGTCAAGACGGCCGTTGCCGCGGCTAGATTGTCCGAAGCCTTCGGGGTGCAGAGATGCCCGAAGGTACGAAGAAAGCAAGCAGTAGTCCCGAGATCGCCGCAGACATCGCCTTTGCCCGCGAGTGCCTGGAGCAGTTCTGCGCTACCCGCACGAATATCGGGTTCGCTGCCGCCAGGAAGCAACTCAAGGGTGCTGACCTGCCGCGCCTCGCCGCCGGTCTGGCTGCGATGGTGGGCAGACCCGAAGTCGACGATCAGCGGGTCGGCATCGAAGACCTTGGCGTGAGCGTCGGCGGCCAGGAAGGCGGGCGCTACGCGGTGTTCCTGCACGGCAACTGCTGATCCACGCACCGCACTTTCGTCACGGTGGCCAACTGGCAGCCCATCCCTGAGCGGCTGGCGCGCGAAGTCTTCGGGGGTGCGCAATGAGCGAGGAGCGCACCTACAAGCTGGGGGAAGCCGCGAGGTTGATCGGCTATAAGGACGGCTACATGCGTAGTCGCGCCAGTAGTCGCGCCTTCCCGACCGTCAAGGTCGACGGTCGTCTGCATGTGACTGAGAGCACGCTGAAGATGCTCAAGCACATCCGCAGCGGCGAGATTCCCGAAGAACGCCTCGTCGACATGGCGGCGGCGGCGCGGATCTTTGGGAGAAAGCGCAAACACATGGACGCTTGGCTCCAGGCCAGAGGCGTGAAGACTGTGCTCAGGTACGGTCTGCGCTGGGTCAAGCGCGACGACCTCGAGATCGATCTCGTGCCGCGCGGCACAGCGCCGGACGGGTACGTGACTCTCAAGGAGGTGATGGATGCCACCGGGTTCAGCCGCAGCACCATCCGAATGCGCATGGACGCAGGGGACCTTCCGTATACCATCTGGCTTCACAAAGCAATCTTCCGCGTTGAGGATCTTGAGGCGTTCAAGAAGACCTACGCCAAGAGGTATGCCAAGCTGCGGAATGCCCACAGGGTGACCACAGAGGTCGAGCTGTCCGATCTGGATCGAAAGATCGCTGCTGGCGAGATGATCAGCATGCCGCAGGTGCTGGCGATGACCGGAGGCGATCGCTCAAACATCTACGTGTTCCTGAAGCGGAACGGCGCGCACATGGTGGTGCGCAGTGTTGGGGGCCGCAGCACGCTGTATGTGGCCGCCGAGGACGCCAGGGCGCTGGCGGAGAAGCGCGCGGCCAGAAGGGCTCGTGGGAATGGGGGTGCGCAATGAGCCCGCACCGCAAGAAGGTTGAGTGCGTCGAAGACCTCCCTGACCCGGCCGGGTTCCGCGCGCAGTTCGACGCCCGCGTGGATCGCAGTGGCGGCCCGGACGCCTGCTGGCCGTGGACGGGACGGCTGAATGAGTTTGGCTATGGCCGCGTCGACATCAAGCACCACGACGGCACGCGCAGCGGATACCTGACGCACAGGATTGCTTTCATGCTTGAGCACGGCGCGATGCCGCCTCACCCGCTGGTGGTCCGGCACAGCTGTATCGCCAGCCGCAATTGCTGCAATCCCCGGCACCTGCTGTCCGGCACCCAGGCAGAGAACATGCGGGATCGCCAGCGGCAGGGACGCACCGCGAGCAAGAGTGGCGAGCTCAACCCCCGGGCGCGCGTCAATGCCAGGCAGGTGGTGCTGATTCGCGCTGCGCATGCTGCTGGCGCTCAGCAGAAAGACCTAGCCGGGCAGTACGGAATCGCTGAGGCGACCATCTGGCGTATCGTCCACGGCCTGCGCTGGCCGAAAGTGCCGATGCCCGGCGTGATCGGCTGGGACGAGGCGCTGGCTGCGGCGCGAGCAGGGGAGGTGGCGGCATGATCAGTGATGGATTGGCTATGGAGATGCTGGAGGCACAGGACGCGATGCTGAGTGGGGCGCTGGAGGCGGTGGCGCAGATGGCAGACCCGCGCCTCGTCCCGGAATCGATCCACGAGGAGCTGGTGGAGAACGTGATCTATACGTGCGTCGAGTCCAGGCATGGCCACGACACTGCGCTGGAGCTGGTCAGAGCGGTGATTCGGGCTGCCACGTTCGGCATGGGCGACGTGGACGACGAGTTCTACTGGGAGCTGAGGGAGCAGGTAGCTCACTTCCTGTCTGAGCGCTTCGGGATCCCCAGGCACGACTCCAACTGACAGCACTACATACTTTGAGAATCGTTTGCTCTCTCCGCTTGATATCATTGCGGGGAGAGTGCTACTATCTCTCGGCACCGGGCAGGATTGTGCCCGTGCATGGGCAAAAATGCTCTGCTGGAACCATACAATGCGGCGATGTAGCTCAGCTGGTTAGAGCGAACGACTCATAATCGTTAGGTCCCCGGTTCAAGTCCGGGCATCGCCACCAAAGCTCCCGGGCATCACGCCGCATGCGTGGTGCCCGGGTTTTTTCGGCTTCATGCCCCCGCCCGGTGCACCTGATCAGGTACCTGACTGGCCTCCTGGTCGTGTGCTGCGGGAGGATGACATGTTGACGGTTGACAGGCTGCACGCGATGCACGTGCGGCACCTGCGGGCCATGCGCAGGTCTGAGCACACGATCCGGTTCTACGCGGTGGCCGCTCGCAAGTTCGGGGCGTGGTTGGCAGAGCAGGACAAGGACGACCTCACGGCCCTGGCGAGGGCCGACATCTCAGAGTTCCAGCTGTGGCTGCGGGAGGGCGGGCTGGCCCCCGGGGGTGAGCACGCCATCCTGCGCGGGGTGCGGGGGCTTCTGAGGTTCGGGGTTGAGGAGGAGCTGCTCCGGGGGGACGTGTTCAAGCGCGTGAAGTTGCCCCGCCTGCCTGACGACCCGCCGCCCGCCGCTCAGCCGTATGAGGTCGCCGAGCTGCTGCGGGTGGCGCGTGAGGGGCCGCACCCGCTGCGGGACCGCGCGATGGTCATGCTTGCGTACGACACGGGCCTGCGTGCGTCTGAGCTCGTTGCCTTGACGGTGCGGGACGTTGACCTGACCCGGGGGCTGGTGACGGTGCAGCGCGGCAAGGGAGGCAAGCCGCGCACGGTGCCGTTCGGGGTGCGGTCTGGCCAGGCGGTGAACCGCTACATGGGCCGGGAGCGGCGTCCGATCAGAGAGGACGTAGACACTCTGTTCCTGAGCCACGTCGGCATGCCCATGACCCCAGGCGGCCTGACGCAGCTGCTTGAGCGGCTCGCGGCAGCGGCCGGGCTGCCAAGAGCGAACGTCGCCCCGCATGCGTTGCGCCGGGGGTTCGCGGTCGAGGTGCTGAGGCGTGGGACTGATGTGTTCGCGCTGCAGCAGATGCTCGGGCACAGCACCCTGGAGATGAGCCGGAGGTACGTTCGGTACCTGCCTAACGATCTTCAGCGGCAACACGTTACGGCGAGCCCGGGGGATCACCTGTGACGCGGCACGGGATGGTTGCGGTGACGTTTGAGGAGCTGATCAACGCAGGCAACTGCTGGAACGACGAGGAGCTGCGCGCCTTCGGGTCGATGCTGAACGCCGCCCAGGTGTCCGGATCACGCGCCGCTGCTGGCTTGGGCGACCTCTACGCGATGGGGCTTGGCCTGCTGCCGGTGGGCCGGGCGCTGGCTCTGCTCCCGCGCTCCCGGCTCACCAACCACGCGCGTGGCCTGCTCGGTGCCGCGCTGGCCGATGCGGCGGCGGCGTGTGGGGCGGTAAGCATCGAGGTGTACCTGGACGACTATGCCACCGAGCCGGAGGGGTGGCTGATGCCCCCGGGCGGCATCCCGCGCCCGCGCCAGCAGGCCCTCTCCCTGATCGCCGAGGCACTGGCGATGGGGCACCGTGTTGACGGGCTGGTGTTGCAGCCTGACGCGCCGGATGTGCTGATCTGTGACGTGGGGTGCCGGGCGCGGCGCCTGACGCCGCTCGCCCGGCACCTGCTGGGGCAGCTGCCGGTGCGCTGAGGGCGTGGTTGCGGTGACCATATAGCTCTCTCGGTGGTTGTGCTTGCTTCCTCGTGCACAACTATGTAACGATACTAGGAGTTATGAGCATAGCTACACTTCACGCACAGCAAGGGACAGAGCTGCTTATAGCGGCCGCTGTCGGCGATGCTCTGGGTGCGGCTACAGAGTTCATGACCCCTGAAGAGGCTCAGCAGGTCTACCCTGAGCGTCCTTATGCCTTTGCGCGGTCTGACTGGCGCGATATGCGTCCCGGTGACGCAACAGACGACACTCAGTTGGCGATCTGTGTGTGGCAGGCACTTTCGCTCAACGCAGCGGAGAGCGGGGAACAGTTTGTCTCTAGCTTGCAGAGGCGCTTTGCTTGCTGGCTTGAGAGCTCTCCCCCAGATGCTGGCTCTACTCTTCAGCGCGCCCTACAGCTCGGGCCTATGGCGACCTGGGCGAGGTATGGCGAGGCAGCGGCCAGCAACGGCTCGCTGATGCGTGCGCATGCCGTCTCAGCCGCCATGCCTACCAGCTTCGAGGAGATGGTGCGCCTGAGTGTTTTGTCTAGTGCAGCAACGCACGCCGCTCCAGAGGCGATCTGGAGTTGCCTGTATAACAACGTGCTTACATCCCAGCTACAGGGGGGTGAGCGTTGGACTGACGTGATCTGGAGTTCTGGACTGCACCCAAGAAGGCGGACAGGGGGTCAAGTCACATCTGGGCTTGATGATACTGGGCCGCAAACTCTGCCGGGGGCACGTACCCCAGACTGGAGTGTAATCGCCTCTCGTTGTACAGGGT
>NZ_SMMH01000070.1 GCF_004634215.1 Deinococcus fonticola
ATTGAACCTGAAAGGCAATCAGCGTTGCGGCCTGGGGGATGGGCATTAAACTGTAGTCGGGATGAGGCGTCAACACCTTCATCCCTTTGCCATTCTGGACACGAAATGTCAACCCCTAATCGCCGTTAGCGATTACGCACATCTTCAAAAAGAAACTCATGAAATGCCCGCCGTACTGGAATATTACCATAGGTATAGGCTGAACAATCTTTTAGAGAACGAGATTGAGTGACATCTTTATCATTGATACCGATTCCGATTGAATCCCCCAGTGTGGGGGATGAGATCCGACCGAAGGGAGAAGGAAAAGATACGGATTTCGTCCAATTCCCCCATACCCGGAACCCCACCGGATATGGGTACATTTCCCGAAATCCGTATGAGAGGCCTGAAAACGCCAGGCTACGCACAAAGAACCTGAGAGAAATTCCGACCCAGAAAGCTCTTTTTTATGGAATTCCATTTACTCGGGTCACAAAGTTTTGTTGCTCCCGATGTACCCTTATTGATGGCTGGAGATCGCCATGACCAAAGCTAAAATTTTCCAGAGCGGGCGTTCGCAGGCCGTGCGACTCCCCAAAGCATTCCGTTTCGAGGGGCAGGAAGTTTTCATCAAGTGCGTCTCTAACGGTGTGCTGCTGCTTCCGCTGACTGCTGAGGAACAGCGGACATTCTGGGAAGGCTGGTACGCTGGCCTGCCTGAAGTGGATGTGCCATTAGAGCGGGTTGATCGGCCCGTGTATCTCCCCCCTGATAACCTGTAAGCGCCCCGTCAAGCACGCCATTTCCACCCTGTGTAAAAGCGGTGGCGAATCAGGTCTTCTGGTCTGATTTCCCACATGACACCCTGTATTTTCTTCTGTCGATATGGCACGCCGAACCAGTCCGGGGCATGCCAGTCAAGATCAAGGCAGAGTTCCCAGGAATCGCAGACCAGGGCAGTCAGTTCAGTGTCCTGCCAGAAATCACCGCCGTCGCCATACCCACGCTGCTCGCATTTCCGGTCAAAGGCAACGCTGTCTTTTTCAGTCCCAAGGAAAGTAGCATTCAGTGGGGCGTGCCAGAGGTCAAAATCAGACAGCAGCACCCGCGCCGGGTCAACCTCCAGTTCCAGCAGGACACCAGGGGCATAGGGACGGTGTCTTCGCAGGTCAGGCCGCGAAGAGTCAAAGCGGTGCCACACCCACACGGGGAGAGCATCCGGTTTAGGCGGCATGTCCTGCCTAGCCAGTTTCGCAGCCATCCAGTCATAGGCCCGCACGATTTGTACCGAATTATCCAAAAAACCGTCAGCGCGGCACAAATCTGCGTCAGGGCGGTAGGGCTGTCCAGCCAGCAGGAATTCCAGAGCAGTTCGTGGTTGCAACGTATACACCTGCATCAATGCCCTCAGAGTAAAGCCGCCTCACGGAAATAGCTCACGATGCTTACGTTCGCAGGCAAAATGGACGAACCCGCTTCCGATTCGTCTACCAAAGTGGCTGGGAACAGTTCGTCAGACGCTGTGCATGAATGCCTTGATCTGCGATGTGGAGTATCAGTCCGTCAATGCTCCATTCGTTGTTGACCTTGCTACGGTGTGACGGGCAGAGAAACCAGGGTTATTTCATCCATATATTTGTAGGCCTGCACAGTCAGAATGCCGTCCATCCAGCCCATGGAAAGGAGAGGGTGCTGGTCGTTGAGCAGACCATGCTTCTGAGCCTCTTCGGCCAGGGTCAGGTCGGTGGCAACTGGGGGCAGGTGAGAGTTGGGTTGGATCACCCAGACGCCGTACCAGTCCGTTGCGGAGTCACAGAGGGGAGTGAGGGCTTCCGATGCGCCGAGGAGATAAAGTGTATTCCAGGCCGTAAACGGGGAAATAGACGGATGCCACTGTCCGGCGGGGAGAATGAACCTGACCTGCAGGTGTTCTCCCCGCCGCTCTCCCAGCAGCAGTCCCCACTGTGCTGTACCTTTCAATTCAAGTCGATTCAGAATTTGTCGTCGGGCCAAAGGGTGAAGTGAGATGGAGGTCAGTGCCGGGTTGATATTCGGCTGAGTCAGCAGGGCAGTCAAACCAAGCAGGTGGGCATAAAAGCGTTCGAGAGGCAAGATGAATTCCTTGGGGAAAAGAGGAAAGTCGCCCCAGTCAATTGGGACGCCAGGCTGGATCACCACCCGCAACGTGGGTGAAAGGGTTTTGGGAGACTTTCAAAAGCACAATCCACTGAAGATTCTGGTCAAAAAATAGAAAAATAGCCTCCAGACAGCGTATTTTCTGGAAATTTGCGAGCTTTTATTCTGTTGTTCGCACTTCGGGAATTTTTGTTGAGGGTTGCTGAGAAAATTTCCCAGTAGGAAAAGTCGGGAGGGTTTCCCGCCCCCGACTCTTTGCCCTTTCTGCCGTCTCAGCCGAATATCTCTTTCAAAAACTCAGCAGTAGTATAGTCTTCCAAAGGCCTTTCCTGTGGATTTTTCGCAGTTTTTTGGACTGGTTCGGCTGTTTTTTCTGGTGAAATCAACGCCCCGAAGTGCGAACTCTCAGAAGAAAGTGGCGACGACTCTGTGGAAATTGCCCCGTCGTGCTGCTTTCTGGTGGCTGACTTCTCGACTATCCCAGTTTCCTCAGGCGAAGCCCCCTGTGCCATCGAAGGTGGGATTTCTCTAATTGCTGTCTCAGCCGAATTATTTTCCTTCTCTCTCCCACTTATCCCATTATTCCCACTTGAAAGAGGTTGCCCTAAAGGCAGTGACAATGCCAGAACATCTATCTGCCCCTGTCGACCGTGGGCCTCAATTCGATATCGTTTACGAAACCCGGTTTTTCCGGTTTTCGGATTTTTGTACCCTTCACAACGCATCAGACCTCTCTTGAGGTAGGCATCTCTGAGCGCTGACCAGAGAGCCGTTTCCGACGGAAATGTCTGCTGTTGACGGAAAGACGTGACCTGTAATTGCTCGTAAAGCGCACGTGGAAGGAAATAAGCCCATTGTTGATTCCCTTGCCTTTCAGTCCAGCCAACCATCTGGCTCCCCGGGCGGGTTATGTGGGATTGTGGGTTAGAATCATCATCCCGGCCAAACCCAGTGTTCTGAAACCAACCGACCATTTCTGGACTGTCCTGCGGAACAGCACCCGTTTTCCTCTCCACAAGGTGGATTCGCCCCTGAGCGAAAAGGGTATTTACCTGGGATTCAAACCGTTGTACCGGGTTCTCTTGCTCAACGTAACCACCTTGCAGCGCCGCCACCTCCTGAAATGCCGAAATACAGTTTTGCCAGTAGTCCTCGGCCTGCTCAGCCGTAATAGCTCCCGTATCCACTGCGAAATTCAGGAACACCCGCATCCCGTACGACAGTTCCGCCAGTGCCGCCCCTGTCCGTGGGTGACGCCCGGCAAAGTGGTCGACATGCTGGATGATGTGCTGGCGGTGCTGTTCACTGCCGACTGTGACCTTGTCGAAGTGCTGGGCGACGTATTGGATGTATCCGGCCATCGTCTCGGCGTAAACCCCGTCATGGGCGCTTGCTTCCGCTTTGTTGTACTCGGGACGGCGGATGTTGTCTGGCCCATGCAGCGGCTCAGACACCGGAACGATAATGCTCCGAGCAACCGTGCTTTCACCCTGTGGGGCTTCCTCGGCAGTCAGGAAAATCAGACCGCGTGGGTAAACGTTCTGCCGCATCTCCCGGTTTTGCGTGAGGGTGCCGCGTCCCACACCATCAGCAGCACCCGCGAGGAGGCGGCGGAGTTTATCCAGTTCCTCCAGCCGTTTTTCCCGAGTCTGAGGGAGCTTGAAGTCATCGAAGAAGATGACGACATCGGCCAGTAAGTAAGCGGTCTGTTCCAGCGAGGCCGCGCTGCTACTCCACCCGTCCGGCAGGTGTTTCCGGCTGAATCCAGCACCGTAATGGGTAAAAAGAATGGCAGCAAACGCCGTTTTGAAACGTCCGGTTTCCCCGACTAGCATGACTGCTGTATCGATTCTCCCCAATATGGGACGGAACATGGTGGCAAAAACGACGTAACTCACCATATCTGGAGCCAATTTGAGGAGATCGAGCGAAGCCCGAATAGCGTTGACCAGAAGTACCGTCGGCGGCGGCTCAGGCAGGGCATACGCCCGCAGGCGGTGAGGGAGGACGACCTCAATTCCTTCTACCGCACCCCCCCTGCCGATGACCGCCTCGCCAGTCAGGAAGATGGGGCCATATTGAGGGTGTTTAGAGCCTATCCGGAAAGTGCTAAGGTAGAACCTTGACAACGACGCAACATCATCAACAGCAGATCAATGAGTCTCCAACCGTCTGGGAAGTCAATGACGCGCTCTGGGAGCGTCTTGAGCCTGTTCTGCGCATTGAGAAGCAGCGGAAGAAGAGTGGGCGTCCCCCACGGGACGCCCGTCCGATCTTCAACGCCCTCATCTGGCTGGCACGAACGGGCAGCCAGTGGAGCGAAATTCCTCGACATTACGGTGCAAAGTCAACCATCTTTGATCGCTTCAAGGTGTGGGCAACGGAAGGCCACCTTCAGGTGGCCTGGAGCATCTTGCTCACTGAATATGACGAGTTGATCGGCATCGATTGGGAATGGCAAAGTGCTGACGGGTGCATCATCAAAGCCCCGTTGGGAAAAAGGGGGCTGGCGGTGAAGAGGAAAAGACCGGCAGCAACCCCACCGACCGAGGAAAAGCAGGAACCAAGCGCAACCTGCTGACAGACGCTAAAGGTATTCCTCTCTCCATCGCACTCAGTGGTGCCAACCGTCATGACAGCAGAATGCTGAGTGCGATGCTTGAGGGCATCGTCGTGGCCTTGCCGATTCCAAGCACGGAGGAAGAACGGCACCTCGCGCTGGATCGTGGCTATGACACTGAAGCCTGTCGCGAGATCACCGCACAGCATGCGCTGACAGCACATATCCCCAGGAAGGCGACGGAGGCAACACCGTTGCCTCCTCCTAGTGATCCTGAGCGTCACCCCCCACGTCGCTGGGTGGTTGAGGTCAGTCACAGTTGGTTCAATCGATTCCGACGGCTTCTAATTCGGTGGGAAAAGAAGGCAAGCCACTACATGGCATTTGTACAACTGGCCGCCTGCCTCATCATCTGGCGGAAGATCGCCCCACTGGCTTCCAGATTTTCCGGATAGGCTCTTAATCCATCCTGTTTGCCCGTACACTGTGCGGCGCACGTAACCTTCCTGCTCGCTGAAGAGAAGAATGGCCGCTGCTGCATGCGCTTTTTTGTTACTACCAGCATGAATAATGGCCTGTGCTCCCCATGATTTCTGTACCCAAGACATGTCTGAGAACCGTTCCACCTCGACTTGAACCCGTGGAAGGAAATCTCCATGTGAAGTTTGACCCTTGACAATCAGCACTTTCCGAGCAGTTTCTCCTGCTTCTCCATAGGAGATTTCCTGCTCCTCCACCACTTTGGCTGTGAATTCCGTCAGGACGGAAGCAGCGATAAACTCCCCTCCCGCCTGCTGGTGACGCGTTACCTTGTAGAGGCGGCCATTGTCGATGGCGTACCCATCACGACCATCAACCCAGATAACCTTTTCAAAGATTCGAGGTGCTGGCGATTGAGGTGGCACTTTCGCTGGCTTTCCGGAAGCCATTTTTTTCCGTTTTTGACCTGCCATTAGGCCACCCGGTTCTGCATGAGCGAGTAGAGCCAGGTGTCAACGTCCCTGGCGGCAACGAGGTAGCTAGTACAGCGTTCAATTAATACGGATAGCTTGATAGTGCCGACCAAAGCTGCGACGGGCATCCTGGGTCGAGAATTGCCAATTGATCTTTACCCCCGCTGCATTTCGGGCGCTCACCCAGGATTCG
>NZ_SMMH01000071.1 GCF_004634215.1 Deinococcus fonticola
AGCTTGAATTCGCGGCTGTGTAGTCGTCCGGGCATGGTCGGTCTCCCTCCATCTGTTGATCAGCCTACGGGCTGACCGGGGCGACATGCCTTGCTCCTCTGTCCGCGTTTTGGGGTTCACTCCAGACTTTGCAGGGCCCGGAAACCATCAGGACAGATCAGTTCGAAGGCTTCCACTATGTAGCCCTTGGACATCTCCACGAGCCTCAGCACGTGCCGCACCATGAACATATTCGTTATTCCGGTTCCATCATGAAGTACTGCTTTGATGAGGAAGCCCAGACGAAAGGTTTCCTCGTTGTTGATATGGATGGGGAGGGGAGATGCTGTATCGATAGTCGGCGCCTGCGGCCGCCTAAAGATTTGCGCCGGATCCAGGGGCTGTTCAAGGAACTTCTGGACTCACCTGAGCAGTTTGGGGCTCCTGATGACTACCTGTCTGTCACATTACTGGATGACGGCCGAATCAAGGACGCCATGACCCTCTTGCGGCAGCGATTTCCAAACATTCTCCAGATGCAATACCTCGATAGGTCAGGCCTTCAAGGCCAGTTGGAGGAACCCAGGGAGGCTACACAACTGGGTCAACTTGAGCTCTTCCAGAAGTTTTACCAGGATGTATATGACCAGACACTCAACGAGCAGCAGTTGAGCGTCCTGACGGCCATTATCGAGCGGGATGCAGCGGCTCAGCAGGAGAGGCCAGCATGAGGCCACGGCGATTGACCATGACGGCGTTCGGTCCTTACAAGGACACGCAGGTCGTGAATTTCGATGAACTCGGGGAGAACGGCCTCTTTCTCCTTCATGGTCCCACAGGAGCTGGAAAAACTTCCATTCTGGATGCCATCTGCGTGGCTTTATTTGGTGAATCGTCCGGTGACGAGCGAAAAGCCAAAGAATTCCGAAGTGACCTGGCAAGTGATCAGGCGGTGACGCGCGTCGAGTTCGACTTTTCAATGGGTCAACGGACGTTCACGATTTCACGCCAGCCTAGCCAGACCTTGCCGAACAAAAAGACGCCGCTCCTGCATGAAGTGGAACTCTTGGAAACCACTGCGGTAGCCTCCGGGCAACCAGCAAAACTGTTGGGGACAGGCGTGGGGGCCGTCGAGAAACAAATCACTGAACTTCTCGGCCTGACCGGCTCCCAGTTCCGTCAGGTCGTGATTCTTCCGCAAGGCAAATTTCGCGAACTGCTGACTGCGGACAGTAAAACTCGGGAAGAAGTCCTGCGGGTTCTCTTCAATACGTCAGATCAGGCCCAACTGGAAAAGTCTTTAAAAAACATGGCGTCGGAGAATAAGACAGAAACCACCAGACTCCACGACCTGATTCAAACCCTGCTTCAGCGTTATGAAGCAGTGACGCTCACTGAGTTGGGCGGGAAACTCGGTAAACTTGGCGCGGATATCGAGTCGATTGAGCCTGACCTGAAGGTCGCCAAAGGTGTCAGAGAAGCTGCCAAGAGCCAGCTGGACGCAGCCTCCCGGGTTGCCGAACTTTTCCTTAAGCTTGAGAAAGCTGAGGAGGCCCAGCGGCGCCTGATTGAAGAGGCCCCACAACGTCACGCCCAGACCCACTTCCTGGAAATGGCACGAAGGGCAAGGGGACTGGAAAGTGAATTCATCCGCTTAGGAGGTCTCAGCGACCGACTACAGAAGGCTCAAAAGCAGTGGGAAGAGGCCCTGAAAAAATGTGCCCAGGCAACAGCGCTGGCGGAGGAAGCCGAAGCCGCTTATCAGTTGGAACAGAATCGGGAGTCGGAACGTGAGGCAGCCTCTCAACAAGTGCGCGCATCTGAAGAGTTGATCCGGAAGGTCGCGGAACTGAAAAAAGCGGTAGAAGCGCATCAAACGTTGCGGTTTGAGCATCAACAAGCGCACGCCCTCTACGAGGAAGTGCAGCGTAAAGTTGACGGCCTGAACCTGCCTGACCTTGAAACCAGGTTTCAGGAGTCAGAACATGCTCAGAACCGCCTCGACTGGATACAGTCTCGGCACAAGCGACAACTGGAATTGCTGGAAGAACGCCATGCCTTGAATTTACTTGAAGGTCAAATCCTTCGACAACAGCAAGAAGTTGAAACGGCCAACGACCAGGCCGCGAGAGCGGAACGCCACTGGGCGATAGCGAAACGTGAACACGGTGAGCGGAGAATGCGTTTCCTTGATAGCCAGATTGGTCGACTGGCCAGCACTCTAAAACCGAATGAGCACTGTCCGGTTTGTGGGGCGCTCGAGCATCCCCATCCTGCTCCACAAACCGCGAGTAGCGTGACTGAAGAACAGCTCCAGCAAGCCCAGCTTGCGGAGGAAGAAGCGTATGAAGTTTTCCGTCAGCAGGGCGGTAGGGCATCTCAAATGATGGGTGAACTCATCCCCCTAACGGAACGAGCGACAGTGCTCAGGGACAGGCTGGCAGATTCTCTGACTCTCTCCGTTGGCGAGATCGACCTTCAACGGCAAGCCCTGGAGTCCCAACTCCATGAGGTTCAACTTCTTTCAGAACAACGGGACAGCCGCCGACAGATGTACCTGGAAACACATGAGAAGGAAAGGGGGCTGTCAGAGCAACTTGAGATTCAACTGGCTGTGACAAAGTCCCTCGAGGGCAGAGTTCAGGAGCAGGCAACGCAGCTGGCTCGTCTCCGACAAGCCATACCTGCAGATCTCCACGAACAGGAAGTGGTAGGTCAACAGCTTGAAATAGCCAAGCGGCAACATGCATCGCTTATGAGAGTGTTCGAGCTGACTCAACAGAGGTGGCAAGCAGCCCGGGAAAACAGAATAGCCAGTGACCTGAACGAGCAGCGGGAACGGACGCTCCACGAGACGGAGGAAAGCCACTGGCGTGAGCAGCGGGAAAAAATACAGACGCTTCTGCAGACGAATGATTTCAAGGATCGTCAGGCGTACGAGCATGCCCTTCTACAGCCGGAGGCCTTCCAGGCTTTAGAGGAGCAGGTGATCGCCAGTGAACGAAACGTGGGTGAAGTGGACAGCACCTGGCACCATGCTCAGGCTGCTGTCGCCCATCTAGAAAGGCCAGAACTGAATTTACTCAGTGAACGATTCACTCAGGCAGACCAGATGTACGACAGCCTGCTTCAGCAGCACTCGAAACTGAAAGCGGACGCAGAACGGTTAAGTCAGGATCTGGCTGAGGTGACTCGGTTGGAAAGTCAATTCCAGCAGAAGAGTCAGGTCTCCAACCTGCTGACCGAACTAGCCGCGAATGCCAGCGGTAAAGGCGGAGCGCGAATCTCCTATCACCGGTATGTGTTGGCCTACTACCTGGATGAGGTTCTGCGCCTGGCTTCTATCAGGCTTAAGGCCATGACCCGTGAGCGGTACGAGCTTCGACGCTCGAAAGATGAAAAAGGAGGCCTGGAAATTGAGTTATTTGACCATCACACCGGCCGTGCTCGTCCCACCCGGAGTTTCTCAGGTGGGGAAAGCTTCCAGGCTGCGTTGGCGCTGGCCTTAAGTCTAGGCGAAGTCGTCCAACACAGAACTGGTGCACATTACCTGGAAACGGTATTCATTGATGAGGGATTCGGATCACTCGACTCAGAAGCCCTTGATCTGGCAATGGAGTGCCTTGCAGAACTTCAGGAGCATGGACGTTTAGTAGGTGTCATCTCACATGTTCAGGAACTTCAGCAGTACATCCCGGCCCGCCTCGAAATCATTCCGTCACAACAAGGAAGTAAGGCGAGATTTGTTATTGTTTGAGTTTGACATTAATACTATCAATTGCGCAGCCTAAGATTTTAGGAGATAAGAATATGTCGAAGAATATTACTGTTTTGTTGCGATTGTCTGACATTGTATTTACCGATCACTCTCGATACCATTTAGAGTATTTCGATGAGATAGAGGCGGATTACGATGATATCTATATAGAATATGGCATAACCAATATAAATTTTGTAGAGATAATTGATGGAAACGGAATATTTAATGTAGAATATGATAGTTTGGGTAGACAGATTGAGTCGAGAAGTTTGACCTTGAAACTTGAACAAATAGAGCAAATAGCAGGAATCACTATTGAAAAAAGTGTTTTAGAAATCATAACTGAAAATGATAGGTTAGAGATATCGGCCGAGTTTCAGAAGAGTTACTCTAGAAGCATTAAAACATCTAATGGGATTAAAAAATTACGATGTAAGATTAATTACACCTCTATGGAGGCCAACCCCGCATTTGCTGCATTAAAATTTGGTTTAATTAAAGATGACCCTGAATTATTAAGAGCAATCATTGAAGGGGGATTTTTAGAGGATTTAATCTACCTCATCAGGAACGAGTATACACAATACAATAACATATTATCTGATATTTCTCAGCATTCAATAAAAATTCGGTTTTCAGATACTAGTAATCTCAAAGATCTTGCAAATAGTAATAATGTAGTTGCCAAAGAATTTATAGCTTTATCATATTTAACCCCATCTGATATTTTAGACATACTAGCATTAGATAGTATGCCAAAGATAAGGCAATTGGTTGCCGAGAATATAAATACTTCAGATGAGAGCTTAAAGATTTTGAGTAAAGATCGTTTGACGGCTGTCGTTAAGGCCGCGCGAAAAACAAAGATTAAAAAGAATGTTCTAGCCTTCTATTACAAAATATCATCCATTGATGATTTAAATTGTTACAAATATATGTCATCAAAATATATTTTCGATTCAGATGATTCTATGCTAATCAATTATATTCTAAGGGTTAATTGTGACAAAAAAATTCCAAAGGAATTCTTTAGTGATAAAAATAAATATATCAAGCTCATCTGTGCTACTAATAAGGATTCTCCAGAAGAGATCTTGCGTCGATTGGCTTCTGGTGGCAACAAAGAAGTAAAGCTTGCTGGCATTAACAACCCCAATATGCCTTTAGATATCTTTGCCCAATTGGCAAAAGACAAGAATATCGATGTAAGGAGGGCTGTTGCCAGGAGTTCCAGGACGCCTCTAGATGTCTTTGTCCAACTGGCGGAAGATGAGGATGGTTATGTAAGGCAGTTTATTGCTGAGAACCCTAATACACCTCTAGATCTTCTCGCCCAATTGGCGGAAGATGAGGATGTTGATGTAAGGAGGGCTGTTGCCAGGAGTTCCAGGACGCCTCTAGATGTCCTTGCTCAAGTGGTGGAAGATGAGGATTCCGTTGTAAGGTGGGCTGTTGCTAGGAATCCTAAGACGCCTCTAGATCTTCTCAACCAATTGGTGGAAGATGAGGATTCCGATGTAAGGCTGGCTGTTCTCAGCAACCCCAATCTACCTCTAGATACCCTTGCTCAAGTGGTGGAAGATGAGGATCTCGAGCTGACGGCCTGACACAAAGTATGAGAAAACGTCCCCGATAGGGGACAATTTCTGTTTATGACGACAAAAATAGTCTTCGGGGACGTGCCCCGACTCTACCAGAATGTCCGGCCCTTCCTCAGCGCCC
>NZ_SMMH01000072.1 GCF_004634215.1 Deinococcus fonticola
AGAAAGTGCCCAAGTCGGCCCCACCTACAATTCGGTCTCTTGAACCTACGCTAAGGACGGGCTTGTTGACCTGGACGGCTTGACTGAGACCCATTGTGAGGCTCCCAGTCCAAGACACAACGCTAAGCGAAATTTGCCGTGTTGGACGATAAATTCTTGGCGGGGAAATTAGCCTCATGAAAGCCGAGACGAAACCACCCACTGTCCCAAATAAGCTCTACTTCAAATGGGACAGGTTTTAAGGCCGATGAAATCAGCGTTTTTCGGCACTCAATTTCAGAGGGTTCAATTGGGACACTTAGGGAGGGGGCTTGGCGTACAAAAATGTCCCAATCGTGTAGTCACCCCCCTTTCTGTTTCGCAACCATTGATGAAGGTTATGTAAATGCAACATAGCTGTCAAGCGAGAATTTGGGAGCCGCAAGACGCCCACAACGCTCCCCAGGTACAGCGAACACCCCTGCCACCTCCCCTAGCCGTACGACTCTGTCGGGGGGATTCACCACCCTTGTAGCTGGCAGTCAGCCAACTTTAAATGCATCTTTACATACCGTCTAGACGGTATGTATATTTGTGGAATGGCCAGAACGAAGCACCCCGAACTGACTCGCGCCGCGCTTGTTGACGCTGCCCGACGTGTTCTCCGCACCCATGGCGCCACCTTGTCTCTGGAGGCTGTTGCTCAGGAGGCCGGCGTCAGCAAGGGGGGCCTCCTGCACCACTACCCTTCCAAGGAACGGCTATTGCAGGCCCTGGCGCATGCCCTGATTGAACAGTTCCATAGTCTGCTCCAGGCCGCCCACGCCAAAGAACTTGCTCTCCACGGCGATGCTCCGGGTGCCTGGCTCAGGGCCTATATCGAGCTCAGCTTCGTCGTGGATGAAGAGGTCGATGCGCTCACCGTTGCGCTGGCGCCACTGTCCGTGCTCCCTGAACTGCTCCGCGGCTTGCAGGAGGCACAACGCTTCCTCATTACCGATGCCGAGGCAGACGGCTTGCCCGCCGGACGCGCCCATGCCATCCGTCTGGCCTGTGACGGCCTGTGGGCGGGCCGGAGCTCAGGCTTGCCAGACCTGGATGACCTCCAACGCGCTGCCCTGAAGGAGGAACTGTTGTCATGGACCCGACGCTGAACCCCACCGCGCCCGCCCTGACGCCTCACCACCCGGATCCTGGATCAGGCTGGGAACGCCGCTTCTGGGCCATCTTCAGCGGTCAGGCGCTGTCGCTCATCGGCTCAGCCCTCACGCAATTTGTGCTGATCTGGTGGATCACCGACACGACGGGCAGCGCGTCTGCCCTGGCCACCGCGGGCATGGCGGCGCTGCTGCCACAAGCCCTGCTCGGCCCCCTGGGTGGCACCCTCGCTGACCGATACAGCCGCCGCTTCCTGATGATTGCCGCAGATGCGATCAGCGCACTGTGCATGCTCGTCCTCATCACCCTGTTCCTCACCGAACGGGTGGAGCTGTGGCATGTGTACGTCATGATGTTCATCCGCAGTGCGATGCAGGCGTTCCAGAGTCCAGCAGCTGCCGCGAGCACCGCGATGCTGGTTCCCGCTTCCTTTCTGCCCCGAGCTGCCGGGCTCAATCAGACCCTGATGGGGATCATGACCATTGCTGCTGCGCCGCTGGGCGCCCTGGCCATTGGGGTTATGCCTCTGGGCCTTGCCCTGAGCATCGATGTGGTCACGGCCCTGCTCGGCATCATTCCCTTGCTGCTGTTCCGCATCCCTCAGATCAAAAGGTCGGCGGCGCAGCAGACCAGCATGTGGACGGAATTCCGAGAAGGCGTTCACCTGGTCTGGAGGCAGCCGGGGCTGCGCCGCCTTTACGGGCTGCTTGGGGCCATCGTGCTGGCCATCATGCCCGCATTCACCATGGTGCCCCTGCTGGTGAAGAACCACTTCGGAAGAGGGGTGGGCGACGTCGCTCTCATGGAGGGGCTCACTGGAGCAGGAATGATCGTGGGCGGATTGCTTATCGCCGCCATCGCGCCGAAGCGGCAGATGCTGTGGATTTTAATGGGCTTCGCCGCATCCTGCCTGACGCTGGCCCTGACGGCGTTAGCACCAAGCGAGATGTTCTGGCTGGCGGTGGTCTGGTGGGCGGTGAGTGGCCTCACCTTCATCATCGGCAATGCTCCAATGACGGCCCTGCTCCAGACCACCATTCCAAATCAGCTGCAAGGTCGGGCACTGTCGTTGCTGAGTACCATCATGGGCCTGGCTGGACCTGTGGGCCTGGCGATCGCCGGCCCCCTGGGCGAACTAATGGGCGTTCGGTGGCTGTTCGTGGCGATGGGTGTCCTGGGTACCGCAGTGAGCATGGCAGGATTCCTCTCCCCTGCCTTGCTCCGGTTGCAAGACACGACTGGAGTGGATGGTCAGATGGCGCAGTCTGAAAGGTGACAGGGCGATTTGAAGACCTCTCCGCACTGCAAGAGGGTTTACCCCACCGCCACACTCGTGGTCTGCGAAGAGCACGGCCTTTCCCTGTCCAGTTGACATCCAAGTCGCCTCAAATTGACACCTGCCAGGCCGGTTCTACACATCAACCTGACACGGCAGGGCGCTTGCTGAGAATTTCTGTCCCTCCTCTTGCGTGACCACTGCGCCGTCATCAGGTTGATATACGCCCGGGCGACCAAGAGATCGTTGACTGACATCTTGCAGTTTCCAAAAGAGACGTCCAGCAGGGCTTCTTCCCTCAAGCTGAGGGTGTGAAAAAGAAAAACCTGACTGGACGTCTCTATTCTGGCATGCTGACCGCATGCCAAAGGAAGCAGCATCAGGACACCTTGGAGGTCATCTGTTGCTGCTTTCTCATGGCCCTGGGCATACCTGGCTTCCAGGCCGCTCAGGTCAAATCGCCTTCAGCCATCAGTCATTTTCTGAATGACTATGACTGGTCAACTCGGACCCTGATTCGTGTCATGCGTTCTCATGCTCTCGAAGCTTTTCGAGATTACCTCCGTGGACGCCGGGGGCGTCCACCCATGGTCGAGGTCATCGTCGATACCACCTCCATCGCCAAGGAAGGCCAATTTGCTGATCTGAACGGTTGGATTCACACCCTCAACCGAGTCCGGGGTCTGCACGTCGTCATGCTTTACATCTGCTGCGGAGACCTGCGTCTTCCCTGGAGCTTCAGAATCTGGCGCGGGAAAGGCACGTCCTCACCGCAAGACCTCGCCCTGCAACTCGTTCGTCAGCTCCCAAAAGAGGTTTTGACCCGTTCCCGGCAGGTTCACTTCCTCGGGGACGCTGGATTCAGCAGCGTCAAGCTGCTCAAAGGCCTTGACGCCTTGGGGCTCACGTTTACGGTCGGCATGCGTGCCGACCGGCAGATGCTAGGTGGAAAGAAGATTCGCGACGTCACCAGTCAGGAACGTCACATTGAGCTGGCTGGCCTGGAAGGAATGGAGCTGTGGTTGTACTGGGTCTGGCTTCCCAAGGCCGACCACGGGGAACCGAGGCAGCGCTTCGTCATCACGAACCGCCGCAGAACATCGACAACTGTGCGTAAAACAGGTCGCAGGCGCTGGAAGATTGAGGCCCTGTTCAAGACCCTGAAGAGTCGTTTCGCCTTTGGGAAGTTCGGCCAGAAAACCAAGCTGGGTGTACTTCGTTATTTGTGTCTGAGTGTGGCGGCCTCCCTGCTCTGCCATTTTGAGCGCTTGGAGAGCCAGGCATCAGGCCAGGAGGAATCCTCCTGGCCTGACTGGGGAGAACTTGCGTGTCAGGTGCAGGCCAAACTCCTGGGATGGGTACGTCTCATTCAGTTGGACGTGGGGCGACAGAGGATTCTTGACGTCTGGGAGGGGAAAACCGCTTAGCTTTGGAAACTGCAAGATGTCAGTCGAATTAAAAATCATCTTTTCAGTGCCTCGTAGAGAGTGTCCCGGTTCACACCAAGTTCCTTGGCTAGGGCCGTCTTCTTTTCCCCGGCGGCCACTCTTTGCCTTACTTCGGATACCTGTTCAGGGGTCAGCGCTTGCTTCCGACCCTTGTACTTGCCTGCCTGCCTGGCTTTGGCGATACCCTCCCGTTGGTTTTCGAGGTTTTGGGCCCTTAAAAACTCGGCCACTGCGCCCAGCATGGTCAGCAGCAGGGTATTCATGGGGTTGTCCTCGCCTGTAAAGATGACGCCTTCCCGCTGAAATTCCACCCGTACCCCACGTCCTGAAAGTTCAGTGACGATGCGCCGCAAGTCTTCCACATTCCGGGCTAGCCTGTCCATCGAATGCACGATAACGATATCCCCCTCGCGGACGTAGGCCAGCAGCTCCTGTAGTTTGGGTCGCTTGGCATCTTTGCCGCTGGCTTTGTCCTCGAAGATTCTGTCCAGTTCCACTCCGTCCAACTGCCGGGCGGTGTTCTGGTCTGTGGTGGATACTCGGATATACCCAACGCGCTGCCCTCTAGCCATACCGCCTCCAGTCTGTCGGAATAGGGTTTTGGCTTCCCCCGACATATGTCGGAATATAGCAAAATAGACTCTATTCCGACATCTAAGTACTGATTTCATCAGGCAGCCCAACTGTCGGTTTGGGGTATACCCTAGACTGACATATATTTGTATTTGTCAGGGTACAGTCTCTCGATAAACTGAGTGAATGGGGATGCAAGCGGACAGTGGATACGTTTATGCGTTACAGAACGCGAGTTTCCCCGGCATTCTGAAGATTGGCATGACGCTCAGAAACCCGTTTGAAAGGGCTTCAGAACTTCATACTACTGGCGTGCCAACGCCTTTTTTCGTTGCCTTTTGTGTCTTTGTTCCAGATGCAGTTCGATTGGAGAGGACACTGCATACGCATTTTGCTGCCCATCGAATCAATGCGAATCGGGAATTCTTCAAGCTAGAGCTGCCCGAACTCATGGCGGCTGTTCTGCCCTACATGGAAGGCAGTGTTGAGCATAAACTTGACATTGACGCGGTGGGTTCAGCTTCGACAACTCCGCCTGTTCTATCCATCCCAGCAAATACTCTGCTACTCCCAGATATGAATGAAGATAGCGCTCTATTTGCTTTAAATGGCGACGATTATTTTATCAACTATGCAGAAGCGGCTAGGCAAGGTGACAACACCGCCCTGACGGCCTGACACAAAGTATGAGAAAACGTCCCCGATAGGGGACAATTTCTGTTTATGACGACAAAAATAGTCTTCGGGGACGTGCCCCGACTCTACCAGAATGTCCGGCCCTTCCTCAGCGCC
>NZ_SMMH01000073.1 GCF_004634215.1 Deinococcus fonticola
CGAGCTTGAATTCGCGGCTGTGCATTCGTCCGGGCATTGTCCGTCTCCCTCCATCTGCTGATCAGCCTACGGGCTGACCGGGGCGACATCCCTTGCTCCTCTGTCCGCGTTCAGGGGTTCACTCCACAGAGAGGCTTTATCTGGCAAGTTTAAGTGGTCAACCTGTTGAAGCCACACCTCTGCATCGAAGTCCCGGCTTTCATCCTCGACAGCACAATGCAGTACCCGAGTAATCAGAAACCATTCCCCATCCATCTTAAAAGTGATGTACTCACCCACAGCAGGTATGGAGCGCACCGCAACAGGACGGTTTTCCACTACCCTTCCATCTTTCATGGTGTGAAAGAAGACATGATGCCTTCCTTCGTGCTCGGCATCATCACGGGTATAACGTCGGTCGGTCATACTCCATGTTACGTCGTCGGGGAAGTTGCCTGCCTCGCCTTATTCAGCTCGAAGAGCTTACTCAGCAGCTCATCTTCTTCCATCGGCCACGTCCAGCCGTAAGCAGCAGCCACCGCTTTGTCCAGATGGTCGTGGGCTGTCTTGAGAGCATTCGCGGGGTGAGTCGCGTCCGGTTCAGCCCGCAACTTCATCACATCGTTGTACAGGGAAGTTAGCGTCGCTTTAGGGTCAGCGCTTAGTAAGTGTTCCCGCACCTGCACGATGTGCTTTGCCCACTTCTCAATTTCGGCCCGCTGGTCATCCGCAGGGTGTGGAAAGGGGAAGGGATCAAAACAGTCCTTGGCAACATAAGTTGGGTCGTTGCCAACACCATGAGCAGCACTGTTCGCTAGACTCCACACCTCGTGAATCCGCGATTGCAGCACACCGAAAGTAAAGTCATCATCCCTGGTAACAGCCAAAACGCGACTGTCTGGCAGCGTTCCAGCAGGCATCCAGACCCAGAGACGGTGCTTGGCTACGCGGGGCGTAACCAGAATGCGGGCCTTGCCCTTACTGGCTTTCTTGAGTGCCGCACCAGATTCCCCCAACCGCCACCAGAATTTCCGCCTCACTTCACGGTTGTTCTTCAAGCGCTCCGGCTTGACCTTCTCCTCCACATAGGCGAAAGGCAGGAGGTACTGCCGGGCCTGCTCTTCGCTCATCATGTCAAAATCGATAATCCACGTATCACTCGGCCTGCGCGTGATGTCCATTCCGTTCACCCAGGGTTTCAGGACATTCGCATTCGACACACCGTCTGGATTAGGAGACTTCAACCAGGAGCGAGCCAGTTCGCCAGGAATATCGAAGGCCCCGACCTTCACTGGGCCTTGGAAGGCAATTCCAGCGTTTTCAGCCAACGCTCTGGCCGTTCGTACATCTTCCGCAGGAGAAAGGCTGGCATTGATGCTGGGCACGGCCTGTCCATCCACGGTGCGCGTTGATTCCGCCCCGCCATCGAAAGCGAAGAGGCTCACCCGCACAGCAGCTCCATCCTGTAACCAAGGCTCGTTTTGCCAGGCCATGAAGATTGCGCCACCCTCCGCCAGAACCCGTTCCAACACTTCGCGGCTGCCCCCTGTGCGAATCGCCTGCGTCGTTACGAAACCAGCACGGCGCGTTTTACCCGCCTTCACCGCTTCCCAAGCCTTTTCCGGCCAGTACGCAACAAAGTCGGCATCGCCTGGTACACGGTCGCCGTAGATAATACGGAGCTGGGAAATATAGTCGTCGCCCAGAACGCTTCGCAGTTTCTTGTTCCCCAGAAAGGGCGGGTTGCCGACAATGTAAGTGGCGTCCGGCCACTGAAATTCGGTGCCGTCTTCATTCAGGAGTGCGTCGTGATGCTGGATGTTGTCCAATCTTTCCAGCACTGGAGTCGGCCACTGGCCGCCGTGAGCACGATTCCACTGGAAATAGCCAATCCACAACGTGACCGCCGCCAGTTCAGCCGCGAAGCCTTCTATCTCGATGCCGAGCATCTGACGCGGGTGCACCAGTGGTGGAATATCAAAGTCGCCCGCACCGTACTGGAAAGCTGTCAGACGGACTTCGTGCTCCAGGTCAAGCAGGCGCTTGAGGGTCACGTACAGGAAGTTGCCGCTGCCACAGGCCGCGTCCAGCACTTTTACGCTGCCCAGGTGCTGCTGAAACTCGTGGATGACGGCGATGGCCTGCTTGCGGGCCTGGGCGCGGGTTTCTTCAGCGACGCGGGTGTGTCCCTTACCGACTTCAGCAAGGGCCTTGACCTCAGCCTGCTCCACAGCAGTTTGTGCCTGTGCTCTGACCTCTTCCCACTGTCGGTGCAAGTCGAGCATCACCACGGGTTCGACGATGCGTTCAATCTCGGTGACCGCCGTGAAGTGCGCTCCCCGCTGTCCGCGCACTTCCTTCTCAAGACTGCTCTCGAACAGACCGCCAAAAATGGCAGGTTCCACTTCGGCCCAGTCCAGCTTGGCCGCGTTCAGCAGCGCGTCGGCGTCCTCAGCCGTGATGGGCAGGCCGTCGTGGTTATCGAAGAGACCACCATTGAAGTAGCGAATATCTGTACCCCAGAACTCGCCGCCAGTGCTCATCGCACCGAACAGTTCCGCAAAGTAACCCTGTGATTTGTCTGGATACCGTTTGGCCCGCTCCAGCAGCTTCGTCAGCAGGCCCTTTTCGAGCAGGGCGACATCCTCACTGAACATGGCAAAGACCACACGCATCAGGAAGTGCGCAACCTGCTCTTTGGGGTGTCCAGCTTTGACCAAAGCACGGGCCACCTCACCGACCCGCCCGGTCGCTTCGGTGGTGATGCGCTCGCGGACAAGACGCGGGTCGAGTACGTTAGGGTCGTGGAACACCGCCCGCAGCACCTGCAAGGCCGTCAGTTCGGTGCCTTCGAGCGGGCGGTCATCCTCGATGTCTTCCAGCGAGAGGCGGAAGGTCTTTGGGGCCGTCCCGGTGAAGTTGGTGTGGACGTTCAGCTCCATGAAGTCAGTGGTGACAATCAGGGGCGGGTTCCCCAGGTCGCGGGCGTACAGTGTGGCCTGCTGCAAGGCCCCCCCGAGGACTTTGGCCCGTGCGGCGTCCGTCTTGGCGGCCCTTTTCGCTTCCCAGATGAAATGTCCCGGCTGGAACACATCGGCCTTGCCGAAATCGGTGGTGCCGACCTTCTTCACGCCCGCCTGGTAGGTTAACCCCTCCGGCGCACCCGCCTGACCGGGCGCGAAACCACCCACCAGTGAAGCCACGTCCTGATAGTGCTCCTGGTAGGCTTGCTCCTCAGTGACTTCATAGGCGCGGGTACGCCACTTCTGCGCGAATTCGTGGGGTTGCATTGAAATTAAGGGTAACGCAGAACGGGAAATATACAGGCTGTGGTATACTGTTTTCGCTGAGGTACACCCCCAAGACGGGCCAGTGCCCGAATCGCTTCAGCACCGCCGCAAACAGCGGTTCCAGCCAGGCTGGAATACCCAAGAGGCCAGGGAGAAGCAAAAAAGCAGAGTCCGCCGTCTGGCGGACTTCTTGTTTTAATGCCTGCGGCCCGTGCGGAGCGGCAATTTGATGGGCTTACCCACCTGCACGTTATGAAGAATCAGCGCCAGTTTCATCGGGCGGCGGGCCGGGCGGTTCTGTACTCGTGCCGGGTCACGGGGAAACGCGCTGGCCACCACCATCTTAAGCCCCTTACCAGCATCCCGGACAATCTCAAAGTACACTTCGTACTCAACGGTATTTCCGCTGTGAGTCGTCAATTCGATGGTGAAGAAGTTCAGGTGTCCGGTGTGGAAGACTTGGCGCTGCATCAACGTCGTGATGATAGCTGGAAGCTGCTGCGACAAATCCCAGCGCACAACATCGAAAGTGCGCTGGTCGTGGCGTGGATGTGGGTACAGCAGGGCCGGGTCATCCCAAGGTTTGGGCGACTCAGTGAAACAGTGGTGGCCGAAGTGTGAATCCGTACCTTGTATTGGCGCTCAGGCTTTTCGGCAGTGGCCGCCTGAACGAACACATGGTCAAAGGAGTCGAGGTGCGACAGGTCGTAGACAGTACCCTGATAAAGAAATGCCTGCCACGTCGTCATCCGTCGAAGTCTAGCGAATCGGCAGGAAGGGTCTTGAAGTAGCGGGGATCAGAGAAGAACCGTCATTCAACCTGTTCCCCATCAAAAATCTTTTTCATTCATGTAAGCCTCGACACGCTGCTGGAGAATATTCAGCTTACTCTCGATTTCCCCTTCCGGTAGAGGCCAGAGTGGAGCCGGAAAAGCTTCCAAAGGCCAGTCCACGACTTCAGTAGGCCATTCTCTGAAAGGTTCTACGCTCAGCATCCTAAGCAACTCACGGCTCAGGATGAGCTTCCGCTCGTAAACGGTATTGGGTTCGTTAAGGGTGCGCCAAGTCCATACCGCCCGCTGTTTCTCGGAAACGAAGGTGGCAAGGTCTCTGGCGATTGAGCGTCCCGCTACCAATGCCTCCGCAACATCTCTCAAACTGACCACCTTTGCGTCCACAAAATCGATGTACCGCAGGACAACATCCTCCACTCTGAAACCATTCCTTCTCAGTCCCCAACTGGGGAACGAACCCTGGCTGATGAACTGAAGCAGCTTACCCCCCAGCTCAGTAGCGACATCTGTTCGACAGGCCAGGAGGCGCTGGAAAAAATCATCATCAGCGGTAAGCAGCAACTCGATACGGCCACGAACCTCCAAGCCGTGAGAAAGAACCAGCTTTCGCAGTTGCTCAACAGCGCTGGAGCTGCGCGAAGCAAGTTCAGTTAGAACTTGTAAGGCGGTGTTGCTGACGGCCTGACAAACTTTATGAGAGAGGACGTAAAACCAGCGTCCAGCCGACTTCCAGCAACGTAATGGGGTCAGAGCATTTCTTCTTCCGTTTGCCCAGAGGTTCTGGATCAGGCCCACCTGGC
>NZ_SMMH01000074.1 GCF_004634215.1 Deinococcus fonticola
ACATGCACCTCATCCAGATGCCACCGGGAACCCCGACGGGGTTCCCGGTGGCGCAATTCCTCAGTGAGGAGCGGAGCGAATTTGATGTTCCACTGGCGAAGGGTTTCGTGACTGACGTGGATTCCTCTTTCATGAAGAAGCTCTTGAACATCACGTTGGCTAAGCGGAAAGCGGTGGTACAGCCACAGGGCATACCCAATCACGCTCAGTGGGAAACGGTGTCGATAGGGTTTCCGGTCAGTCACAGCTCAGGAGCCTATCAGCGTTAACTTGCCAGAACCGTCACCAGGCATGAGGCCCGCGAAGGTCTGGAGGCCGGCGGTGGTGATGCTCCGCTCGCTGGTGTCGGGGAACCGGAGCCTGCGCGTCAGGGTTGGTGTGGAAGGTGGTGACGTCGACCACGTCGTCGAAGGTGCAGTGGGCGGCGGCCAGGACGGCTTTGAGATTGTCGAAGGCCAGGGCCACCTGTTTCTCGAAGTCGGGTTCTGGTGAGCCGTCTGCGTGGCTCCCCACCTGGCCGGACACGAACAGCAGGTCTCCGGAGCGGATGGCCGCCGAGTAGCAGTGGAGGTCGTACAGGCCGTGCCGTTGGGCAGGGAAAACAGCTTCAGGTCGGGTCATGGGTGGACTCCCTTGTGGCGGGCGGTATGCCCGTTGAGTGCGTGGCATCATGGTGGATGACGCTCACTGGGTTCAGTGAGCTGATGGGAGGAGCCGCCCAGTGCCACACGGTGGCCGGCTCACATACGCGCCGTATGTCAATGGCGACCTGTATTACAGGTCAACAGAGGTGATGGTCATCGCGAAACGACGAGCTCAAATGGTTGAATCCACCCGCGCCAGACTGATCGAAGGCGCGCGCAAGGCGTTCGCCGCCGAGGGATACGCTGCAGCGTCCATGGACGACCTGACAGCCAAAGTAGGCCTGACGCGGGGCGCCCTCTACCACCACTTCGGTGACAAGAAAGGCCTCCTCCAGGCCGTCATTGACCAGATGGACGCCGAAATGCTTGACCGCATGCGCCTGGCCCGCGAGCAGGCCGACAACGACTGGCTCGGCTTCCTGGCAGAGCACCTCGCCTACATCGAAATGGCCCTGGAACCGGAGATCCAGCGCGTCATGCTCCTGGACGGTCCAGCGGTCCTGGGCGACCCGTCGCAATGGCCCAACCAGACCGCCTGCCTGCGCCGAAGTGCCCAGATGCTCGAAGACCTGATCGCCACCGGAACCGTCCGCCCGGTTGATCCGGAAGCGGCCGCCCGGCTCCTGAACGGCGCCGCCCTCAGCGCCGCCCTCTGGATCGCGGCGTCCGAAGACCCGCACGCCGTTCTCGACAAAGCGCAGACGGCATTTCAACACCTTGCCAGCGGCCTGCTGCGTGAGCCGCCACAGCAGTAACGGGTGACGGTTCGCCAGATGGTGAACACCGAAGACCAGCGAAGCAGCTGTTGAACAGAGGCAACATCGGTGGCCTGGACGAGGAACGGCCCCCTGCGGATGTCGTCCTCACCACGCCGGTGAGCACCAGCATCGCCAGCAGCACGGGGACTTCCGTGTAGAGCATGGGATCTCCAGCGGCAGAGCCCAGGGCGATCACGATGGCAAGTTCCAGGGGGCTGAGCTGCGACAGGCCGCGCTTGCCGGTCATGCGCAGGAGGAACAGCAGCCAGAGGAACACCACGCCAGTCCGGAGCAGGATCTCGAGAAGCAGTGGCGCTGAAAAGGCCTCGCCGAACAGCACGCGCGTCCAGTCCAGCGGCTGGAAGCCAGGATCTCCTGGAACGCTCACCAGAGTCCCCGAGGAACCACGAAGGATTGACGAGGCAGGACTCCAGCCATCTCAGGACGATAGCAGTGCGCAACGGACCCGCTCCAGCGCGCCAACACTGGCTTCAGGCCTGCCCCAATGGCCCGAATGAAACGTGGGGACCTCGCACGTGGTGCTGAGCCTTGCTGACCCCACCAGTCTTACTGTAAGCACGAACGAGAACCTGTCACTGATAAACCCCAGCTCCACGCCCGTCACGGGGAACTGCCCGGCAGCCGCGAGCCTGCGGGCCCTGGCACTTTCGGGCAGCTGCAGGCTATGAACGGAGGCACGTCAGGGCAGACGAGACGCCTTCTGCACGGCTGAACTGCTTTCACGGACGCTCAACATGCAGTCCCCCTGACGCTCTGCGTCCTGGAGGGCTTCCCGGAATGGGAGGCTCAGGCGGTGAACCGTCAGGCTTCGTGCAGCACCGGGTGACGCATGGGGAAGGTCAGTTTGCTGTGTTTGGCCATGCGGATGACTCTGCCCGGCCGAACGAGGCCCTGTGCGTGCAGTCAGCGGAGCAGGGCTTGGGAATGCGTTACAAACCGTTCTCAGCAGGACTGTTCCGGCTCGGTGAAGGCCGCTCGGCCGTCACGACCGGTGTCGGCGCGTTTGTCCGTTTCTTCACCCAGAGCCGAGTGGTACAGGCGAACCCCGTTTTTGCCCTGTCGTTTGGCGCTGTACATCGCGATGTCCGCGTGTCTTTGCAGCGTGATCACGTCGGTGCCGTCATGCGGCGCCAGGGCGACGCCGATCGAGCCGGTGATGTGGAGGGTATGCCCGCCGGCCTGGACCGGACGCGCGAGTTGATTGAGGATCTTGTGTGCCACCCGGTGCGCGTCCGGTCCATCCCGGAGGTGGTGAAGGATGATGGTGAACTCGTCCCCTCCCATCCGGGCGACCAGGTCGCCAGCTCGGACCACCTGGCGCAGCCGCCGCGCCACTTCCTTGAGGAGGTCGTCCCCAACGTCGTGTCCCAGGGTGTCATTGACGTGCTTGAAGCGGTCAAGGTCAATGAACAGGATCGCGAAGGTGTGACCGGCAGGGTGCTGAAGCGCGCGTTCCACCTCCGCCTGGAAGTGGGCGCGGTTGGCGAGCCCGGTGAGGGCGTCATGCGTCGCCCGGTAGGCCAGTGCTTCCTGCGCCTCCTGCAGGGCCTGATTGGCCTGAGTCAGCTCCGTGCTTTTGCGGCGTTCGTCGTCGGCATCCCGGCGCAGCAGTTCCATCTGCATCTGGGCGCCGAGCACCTGCGCTTTGCGTTCCACCGCCTCGGCATGCATCACCTGACTGAGTGCCTGGTGGGCTTTCAGTGCTTCGTAGGCCTGCTGCCAGTCCTCACGTGCAGCGTGCAGTTCGCTCAGGGCGTGCAGGACCGTCCGTTGCTGCGGGCGGATGTTGTGCTGCTGGGCGTCACGAAGGGCGAGTTCGAGCTGGGCCTGGGCCGCGTCATGCTGCCCGAGCTGGGTCAGGGCCTGGCCATAGAGCTTGCGGACGTACACCAGATGCTCCCGGTCATCGACATCCTGCGCCAGCGGCAAGAGCGACTCGGCTTCGGTCACCACTTCACGGGTCCGGCCGGCGTCGATCAGGCAGGCCAGGATCCAGGTTCGCAGGGCCACCTCGTGCTGCCGGATGCCGAACGCCCGGACCCTGGGAAGGTGCTCCGTGACCAGTTGCATGGCCTCGTCCAGGCGCCCCAGATGGTAGTAGGCCCGGACGAGGTTGATCGTTCCTGCGGACGAGAACAGGGTCAGGTCTGCCAGCTCCGGGCGGCGGATCAGCGTCATCACCTCCTGGAACATGTCCAGGGCCAGCGGGTAGTCGCCGAGGTCCGCGTGGATGAGCCCCATGTTGCTCAGGGCACGCGCTCGTCCGGCGTGGTCGTGATTCCCGGCGAGGCTGAGGCTCTTCTGGTAGTGCTCCATGCCTTCGCCGTAATGGCCCAGGGCCACGGCGCACAGGCCCATGTTGTTGGTGACCCGGGCAGCGATCACCCTGTCCCGTGTCCGTTCTGCGAGGTCGTGAGCCTGTTGGAGGATGCCCAGCGCGGTGTCGTACTGGGAGCGGAAATAGTAGGTGGCGCCCAGGAGCGTCAAGGCGAGGGCTTCGCGTGACGGGTCTCCGAGGTGGGCGGCGAGGGACTGGGCTTCCCGCAGCAGCCTTTCAGCCTGTTCGGCGTCCGAGACGACAAGAGTTTCGGCCGTCTGGAGCAGGTCACGGAGCCGCTCGTCATGTGACGTGCCTGCTGGAGAATGAGGGGTTGCTTGGACGGCGGGCACAGGGGCAGCGTAGGGAGAGAGCTCTTACGAAAACCTTGAACGTCGAATCATTGAGATGAGGTCCGACCGGGTGGACTTGAGGTCCCTGTGGACGGAATGTCTGGCAGGTGGGGCCAGGGTGACCCCGCTGACCATCGGTCCGCAGGCCCGCGCCGTCCTCAGCGGAGATGTCAGCGAAGGAAAAGCCTGGAAACGCACCGTCACCTGGAACATCCGGCGCGGCCGCTGACCCTCCCACTGGGGGTGACCTGAGAATAGGAACAGCGGATTACCCTAGCAACCTGGATCACAACTCGATCTGTTCCAGGGGTTCTGGCAACTTAACTTCGCCGAGGTAAAACGACCCGAAGTGCAGCCTGAGTTTCAGGCTGCTTGTTGCAACGCTTCATGCCATACCCGCGTTGCGGAGGTCTGATTCACTCGTCTTTGACTGG
>NZ_SMMH01000075.1 GCF_004634215.1 Deinococcus fonticola
CAGGTGGGCCTGATCCAGAACCTCTGGGCAAACGGAAGAAGAAATGCTCTGACCCCATTACGTTGCTGGAAGTCGGCTGGACGCTGGTTTTACGTCCTCTCTCATAAAGTTTGTCAGGCCGTCAGGGATCTCGAGGTAAGGCGGGCTGTCGCTAGGAATCCTAAGACGCCTCTAGATCTTCTTGCCCAATTGGCGGAAGATAAGAAGATTCGTGTAAGATGGGGGGTTGCCAGTAACCCCAATACGCCTCTAAATATTCTCACCCGACTAGCGGAAGATGAGGATAGTTATGTAAGGCGGGATGTCGCTAGCAATCCTAAGACGCCTCTAGATCTTCTCAACCAATTGGTGGAAGATGAGGATTCCGATGTAAGGCTGGCTGTTCTCAGCAACCCCAATCTACCTCTAGATGTCCTTGCTCAATTGGCGGAAGATAAGAAGATTCGTGTAAGATGGCGGGTTGCTAGTAACCCCAATACGCCTCTAGATCTTCTTGCCCAATTAGTGGAAGATGAGGATTCCGATGTAAGGCTGGCTGTCGCTAGGAATCCTAAGACGCCTCTAGATCTTCTTGCCCAATTAGTGGAAGATGAGGATTCCGATGTAAGGCTGGCTGTCGCTAGCAATCCTAAGACGCCTCTAGATCTTCTTGCCCAACTGGCGAAGGATAGCGACCGCAATGTCATTCTAAGCTTATCTCTTAATGACAACCTAAGTAAAGAATTGATCAGAAACCTAGCAGATATAAGATCCCTGGATCCAGTCACGCAAATTGAGGTTTTAAATAGACTAGTTCTGCATCCAAATGCCGATTTGGAATTTAAAGACACTCTCCTATATAGAGAGTTTAATCTGTCTTTTTAGATCTAAATACAGCGTTCTAAAAGTTATTAGACTATTCGGGTATGGGAAGACCTGTTAAGTTGAGAGTGGTTGTGACCAAGGACGAGCATCACCAATTGATGACCCTCACTCGGCAAGGTCAAAGCAATGCTCGAGGTAGTGCTCCAAGAAACGGCGATTAGGGGTTGACAGGGCCGAAGTTCTGGAAACGGAGATTATAAGCGATGAGGACGAGCGCGACCTTCAACCGCAAGCTCCACATGGTTTTCACCTGTCCCCAACGCAAGCCACGCCCTGCCACTGAAGAGAAGGCAGATTCGATAGCTTTTCTCGCGGCGTGGTATTCGTCCCTCCAGCGCAGATCAGGATATCGAGCATTCGTTTTGGGCGGCGTAATGTAGCCCCCACCCACATAGGCTTTGTCACCGATGATTTTCGGCCCACCGTAGGTGGGCCAATCGGCATTCATCTGCTCACCCGCATTCAGATCATGCTCGTGAGCGGGCCGGATCAGGTATCGCACAATGCGTCCATTGGGAAGCGCCCAGGCATGCAACTTGAAACCATAAATCATGCCCTGAGTGGTGAAGCCGAAACTGGCCTGTGGAAATTTTGGAGTTGCTCCCGATGTGCGTAGACGAGCTTAAGCGACACGGCCTTCCTTGGCAAGCTGCCTGTTCTCGAATTGCTGTGGACTCAGGTACCCAAGTGTGGAGTGGAGTCGTTGGCGGTTGTAAAAGATTTCTATGAAGGCAAAAATCTCTTGCTCAGCCTCCGGGCGCGTGTGGAACACGCGCCCGGCTATCAATTCACGTTTCAAGGTCGCGAAAAAGCTTTCGACAACGGCATTGTCGTAGCAGTCACCCTTGCTACTCATGCTGCACAGCATCCCTAACGACCATAAACGACGCTGATAAGCATGGCTTGCGAATTGACTACCGCGATCCGAATGATGGATCAAACCGCCGGGAGGTGAACGGCGCTGTGCTGCCATATTGAGTGCGGCCAGCGGCAGATCGGTGGTCATTCGATTCCCCATGGCCCAGCCAACGACCATACGGGAATGAAAATCCAGCACCACCGACAGGTACAACCAGCCTTCCGTGGTGGGAATGTAGGTCAGATCAGCGCCCCACACGGTATTCGGCTCAGCCACCTTGAATTCACGGTTCACAAGATTTTGTGCGACTGGTAAGGCATGATTGGATTGGGTGGTCTTCTTGTACTTCCTTCGTCCTTTCCCGCGCAACCCCGCCACACGCATCAGTCGTGCGACTCGACGCTTTGAGGCATGAATACCTTTGATTCGCAGTGCTGCATGTACTCTGAGCGCACCATACCGGCCTTTACTGTGCTGATGGATTTCGTGGATCTCGACCAGCATCTGCTGGTCGTTCAATTTTCGTTTCGGCGGCCTGGTTTTCCACGAGTAGTAGCCACTTTCCGATACCTGTAACACCCGACACAGGGCGCGGACAGGAAATGCAGGGCTTTGCTCCTGGATGAAAGCGAACTTCACTTGCTGTGTTTCGCGAACCAAACCGCCGCAGACTTTAAAATATCCCGTTCCTGACGTAGCAACTCGTTCTCTTTGCGAAGTCGTTTCAGTTCTTCCTGTTCAGGGGTCAGGCGAGCTTTTCCTTTGCCTGGAAAGGCCAGTTCACCGTGGTCTCGCGCCATACGAATCCAGTTACTCAGGGTCGAACGGCCAATTCCGAGATCGCGGGCGATCTCGTCCACGCTGTGATCTGGCTGCGTGGCGAGCCCAGTGGCCTGGCGTTTGAAGTCAGCGCTGTAGGTTTTGCGTGTTCTCATGTGACACCTCAGTGTGATGGACGCAGTCCTTAACTGCGTCTACGCACAAAGGGGTCAACCCCAGCTCCAGAATCCATCCATCAGTGGATTCTCACTCGGTGACACTTCTTGACAGTAGGTGTCGCTCCCTCTATCTTGGGTACAACTCGTACCCAGGTGCCTCGCAAGAGAAGAGTCCTGGGTCTTTTTTATGCCTCTATACCACAAGCCACCCCTGACTCTGAGCGCGCAGGTGACCCACCTGGCGCGCAAAGGCATGATCGTGCCGGACGCTTCAGCAGCAGAGAACTGGTTGGCGCGGGTAGGGCTGTACCGTTTCAAGGGGTATGCCCATCACTTCAAGACCGGTGGTGTCTATACGGGTGTGCGCTTCGAGGACGTTCGCCTGATCATGCTGCTAGACGATGAACTCAAAGTTCATATCCTGCGGGGTCTACAGATCATTGAAGTGGCTGTGCGCGTCCAAATCAATGAACATCTGACCCATCATTATCACGAACATTGGTATGCCGATGAGCGGGTACTGCCAAGGAAACGGCGTCTGGCAGGACGAAATATAACTATGTTGACCAACGCCCACGAGCTGAGTGGGCGAGTCTACAGCGAGTTTATGAAGAGCACCGAGGATGCCCCCAGTCATTACCGACGGGCCTATGATGCCTGGTTGCTTCCGCCGGGTTGGATGGTGACCGAAATCATGTCCTTCGGGAATTGGTCGCGGATCTACGCTTCACTGCCACCAGCAGATCAGGCGGCCATCGCAGCCACCTTCAACATTCACCCGGATACCTTGAAAGGCTGGCTCCGCGACCTGACGGTACTGCGGAACATGTGTGCACATCAGGCAAGGGTGTGGAACAGGGTGCTTTCCCCTGCTGAGCTTTACGAGCCTGACCCCATACGTCGTCCGCTGGCAGCCTCCAGCTACCGTATACACCGGCCCGAGACCTCGCTGGCCCCACGGCTTTATTCCATGCATCACCTGCTCACCCAGCTTGGTGAATGGCAATGGACGTCGGGGGCGCGACTCGTGAATCGCTTTAGAGGTTTCGGGCCGGAACACACAGGCTTCAAGGAAGGCTGGGAAAGCCAGGTGGAGTGGCTGTGAGCAGAACAAGATGTCGCGCTGTATCAAGGTGCCAGTAGCTTTTTCAGCTTTGCCAGATCAGGGCTGTTCAGGAAGACATCTACTTCGCCGGAAACCTCGCTTACAAGGGACAGTTTTTTCGTCGTAACGTTACCGATGGTGTACTTCTCGCCGCAGTAGGACACCCTGTCGCCCATAGCCCACAGGGGAGGAGGACACACCGGCACGGGTTCCCCCTGCTGCTCGATCACAGCGGCCTGTAGGCTCTGCAGGAGCAGGTGCTGGAAAGACCATATTGAAACAGTAGGGTCAAGGGATTGCCGCTCGCACAACCGCTTTCGCTCACGATGTGCCTGTGCCTCTAGTACAGCGTTCTAGAAATTATAATACTTAGCCTATGGGACGCCCAATTCAGTATGCGGTCGTGCTGAGTGCTGAGTGCTGAGCAGGAGCAGTACTTGAGGAGCCTCACGTCAAAAGGAAGCGGCAAGGCGCGGGTCATGACCCGCGCCCGCATTCTGTTGCTCTCACACCAGGGAACTGCCGACCTCGAGATCAGCCGTGCCTTTGGGATCAGCGTGCAAATGGTT
>NZ_SMMH01000076.1 GCF_004634215.1 Deinococcus fonticola
GGAAGTCTGGACAATGCGAGGTCTGGCAAACGAAACTGTTGAGTGCGAGCGAAAATAACACGCCCGGAGATAGGCTCCGGGCGCTCCCATTTCAACCCCTGTCGGGAATAGTTCCAACCAACTACCCGATTTTGCATACCTGAAGAAACGCCACAATCCAAGCGAGGTGGCAGATGGGAGAACGGGGCAAGTACAGCGGGGAATTCAAATTGGAAGCCATTCGGCTGGCAGGCGAGCCTGATCAGTCAGTTCCCAAGGTCGCCCGCGACCTAGGAATGAGCGATTCAAGCCTCTACGGTTGGATCAGACAGGAAAAAGAAGCGGGTGAGCGGGCTTTTCCGGGGAAAGGCAAACAACATCTCACTGAGGAGCAAGCCGAAATCAAGCGCCTGAGGCGTGAACTGGAAATTGCTCGCCAGGAGCGTGACGTGTTAAAAAAAGCGGTCGCCTTCTTCGCCAAGGAAAAGTGAGTGTGTTCGAGTTCATCGAAGCGCACCGAGGCGAGTTTTACCTGCAGGTCATGTGCCGGATGCTCGGCGTGACCAGGGCGGGGTACTTCTCGTGGCGAGGAAGGCCGATCAGCAAAAAGAAAATGGCGGATGACAGGCTCGGCGAGGAGATCAAAGAGATCCATGGGCAGAGCAAGGGACGCTACGGCGTCCCTCGGATCCACGCGGAACTGAAAGCTAGAGGCTTTGTGTGTTCCCGACGCCGTGTAGCACGCCTGATGCGCGAACTGGGCTTGCGTGGAAAGAGCCGTAGGAAGTACAAGGTGACGACCAAAGCCGCACCTGGACGACAAGCTGCTCCCGATCTGGTGGCCCGCAACTTTCAGATTGAAAAGCCAAATACGGTGTGGGCAGGCGATATTTCGTATCTGCCGACCAAAGAAGGATGGTTGTATCTCGCCGTAATGATGGATCTGCATTCGCGGCGGGTGGTGGGCTGGGCCATGGGTGAGCGCTTGACCACTGATTTACCCCTGGCGGCGCTTCAGATGGGGGTTGACCGGCGGCAACCGCCGCCGGGACTGATTCACCATAGCGATAGAGGAAGTCAATACAGCAGCCATCTGTATCAGCAAGCACTGGAAAAGCGGCAAATTCTGTGCAGCATGGGAAAGAAGGGGGATTGTTTCGATAATGCCGTTGTAGAGAGCTTTTTCTCGACATTGAAGCGTGAATTGCTGTTGGGTCAAGTCTTCGAGTTGCGCCAGGAGGCGAGAACTCAGGTGTTTGAGTTCATTGAGGTGTTTTACAACCGTCAGCGCAGACATAGGGCGCTGGGCTTTCTGAGTCCGCTAGAATTCGAGCAGATCAATCAAGGTGTTGCGGCGTAACTGAAAGTATGTTTTACCGAGGCAACCCCAAAGTCTATATGGGCTGGTAATTGTTCCTGGGCCAGAGACGGGGCGGAGAATCAAACTTCTATAGAATGAAGCCGATTACCGTACAATGAAAAACAGCATTCAAAGTTGACTGTCCGGCCTATCTCCGTCCTTCCCGCTACAAGGAGTCCACGCATGACCGAACTGAAGTTGCCCGCAGGAATGTCCGTCACCGGTTCCCTCAGGGACGGCTACGCCGAGATCCTGACACCTGAGGCGCTGGAATTTCTGGCCGGGCTGCACCGGAACTTCGGTGCCCGCCGCCTGAGCCTGCTGCAAGCCCGTGAAGCCCGCCAGCAGCGCCTGGACGCCGGGGAGCAGCCCGACTTCCTGCCCGAAACGAAAGGCGTGCGTGACGGCGACTGGCAGATCGCCCCGCTGCCCGCTGACCTGCAGGATCGCCGGGTGGAGATCACCGGGCCGGTCGACCGCAAGATGATCATCAACGCGCTGAACAGCGGCGCCCGGGTGTTCATGGCCGACTTCGAGGACGCCAGCAGCCCCACCTGGGAAAACTGTGTGGAGGGCCAGATCAACCTGAGAGACGCTGTCCGCCGCACCATCCGTCTGGAACAGAACGGCAAAAGCTACCGCCTGAACGAGAAAACGGCGGTGCTGCTGGCCCGCCCGCGCGGCTGGCATCTGCCCGAGAAGCACGTCACGGTGGACGGCGAGGTGATGTCCGGTTCCCTGTTCGACTTCGGGCTGTACTTCTTCCACAACGCCGCGGAGTTGCTCTCGCGCGGCAGTGGGCCTTACTTTTACCTGCCGAAGCTGGAGTCTCACCTCGAAGCGCGGCTGTGGAACGACGTGTTCACCTTCGCCGAGAAGGAACTGGGCGTGCCGCACGGCTCTATCAGGGGCACCGTCCTGATCGAAACGATCCTGGCCGCCTTCGAGATGGACGAGATCCTGTACGAGCTGCGCGACCACTCGGCGGGCCTGAACTGCGGGCGCTGGGACTACATCTTCAGTTACATCAAGAAGTTCCGAAACGACCCCACGAAAATCCTGCCGGATCGGGCCAGGGTCACCATGGCCGTGCCGATGATGCAAAACTACTCCAAACTGGCCATTCAGACCTGCCACAAACGGGGCGCCCCCGCGATAGGCGGCATGAGCGCCTTCATTCCGGTGAAAGGCGACGAGGCCAAGAACGAGCAGGCCTTCGAGCAGGTGCGCCTCGACAAGGAACGCGAGGCGAGGAACGGCCACGACGGCACCTGGGTCGCGCACCCCGGCATGGTGGCGCTGGCCACCGAGGTCTTCGATCGTCTGATGCCCACGCCCAACCAGATCGGCAGCGGCAAGCAGATGGACATCCACATCAGCGCCGCCGACCTGCTGACCCCGCCCGACGACCGCGTGACTGAAGCGGGCGTGCGCACCAACATGGACGTCGGCATTCAGTACCTGGCCGCCTGGCTGCGCGGCTCGGGTGCGGTGCCCATTCACAACCTGATGGAGGACGCCGCCACCGCCGAGATTTCGCGCGCCCAGCTGTGGCAGTGGCTGCACAGCGGCGTGCAGCTGGAGGATGGTCGCACCCTGGAACAGCCCCTCTTCGACGAGCTGTTCCGCGACGAGGCCGCGAAACTCGGCCCGGATTACGCCGACGCCGCCACGCTGTTCAAACGCACCGCCACCGAGACCCCGCTGATGGACTTTCTGACCCTGCCCGGCTACCAGCAGCTTCCCTGATGCCGACCCCAACTCCATGACGACCAACCCCCCCCGTCAGAAGACCGGACGTGCCCGCGGCACAGGTGACGCCGGCAGCGTGCGCACGCTGGAACGCGGCCTGAGCGTGCTGACCGCCCTGGCCGACTTCGGCGAGGCCACCCTGACCCAGATCGCCAGGCAGGTGGGCCTGTCTGCCAGCACCGCCTCCCGCCTGCTGGACACGCTGCGCCAGCAGGGGTATGTGGAGTGGGAAGAACGCAGCGGCCTGTTCAGCGTGGGCCTGCGGGCCTACCAGGTCGGCGCGGCCTTCAGCGTGCGCAACACCCTGCTGGGGGCCGCCCAGCCCGAGATGCAGGCCCTGGTGGACGACCTCAACGAGACCGCCAACCTCGCGGTGCGGCGCGCCGGGGAAGCCGTGTACGTGCATCAGGTCGAGGCGCGGCAGATGATGCGGATGTTCACGCACATCGGCGCGGTGTCCCCGCTGCACTGCTCGGGCGTGGGCAAGGTGCTGAGCGCCTGGCTGCCGGAAGGTGAGATGCGCTCCTTGCTCGGCGCCGGGCCGTACCCGGCCTACACGCCCCATTCGCTGACCACCCTGGCGGCTCTGACCCGTGAACTGGAGGCGGTGCGCGCCCAGGGCTACGCGCTCGACGACGAGGAGCGCGAGCTGGGGGTGCGCTGCCTGGCCGCGCCCATCTGGGACGCGCGGCGCGAGGTGGTGGCGGCCCTGAGCATCTCGGCGCCCACCTCGCGTTTCCCGAAGAAGGACATCCCCGAGATGCTGGAGCGTGTCCGCGCGGCCTCGCACCAGATTTCCGCCCGGCTGGGCTGGCGGCCCAGCATGGGATTGAGTCAGTTTTGAGTCGGTGGAGTTAAGCCTCACCATAGGAGGCAACCCCATGACGACCAGGAAGACCTACACCGCCGAATTCAAACGTCAGGCCATAGAACTGGCAGAACGTGAGGATG
>NZ_SMMH01000077.1 GCF_004634215.1 Deinococcus fonticola
AACCCTGTACAACGAGAGGCGATTACACTCCAGTCTGGGGTACGTGCCCCCGGCAGAGTTTGCGGCCCAGTATCATCAAGCCCAGATGTGACTTGACCCCCTGTCCGCCTTCTTGGGTGCAGTCCAGAGTCTCTCAAAGCCGCTTGAAGGATTTTCTGGAGCACTACCTCCTGAATCTTCTTCGCCTGGTAAGCCTTTTGAACGCCATGAGCAGCATTCATGGCATCACTCACGCGAGCCACACTATTAGCCAGCGCAAACGTCGGGTTATTGGCGATGGCCTTTTCAGCAATGTTACCTACACTTCCTTCAGAGTATCCAGCGTTCAATGATCTTCCCGGCCCAATTCCTCTAACAGCAGTTCCATAAAGAGCCTGCTTAAAGTCGCCGTAATTCCTATTCATCGCGTCGTTGAGACCTGCAAGCAGATGACTTACCCCACTGGTGTCACCCATGCTGTCGCCTATGTAATTGGCAAGCTGGCCCAAGTATTTCCCAGCAACGTCCTGAGCAAAGGCTTCCCAGTCACCATTAAGGATATTGTTGTCAATGAATCCGTGGATGTTTTGCAGTTGGCAAAGCCACTGCATCTTTTCTCCGAATTTTCCGGTATTAAAGCTCATGCCTGCCGCGTTGCCCTGGCTGGCACTGCACGCCTGCTGCAAGATGCCGCCCAAATTGCCCCAACCGTTCTCGGCGCTGGCGGTTCCGCTGAGCATCCCAGTCGTCAGCGCCAAGAGAAAGGCTTTGCGCTTCATAGGTAACCTCCGAACTTGTCCAGAACGAGATTCTTCACACCCTTAAGGATGTTCCCCCCGGCCTGCTGCACATAACGGTCTTTCTCGGCCACCTCGTGGTTCCCACTGTTGAACATCCACAATGCCAGCTTGCTCTCCTGCACCTGGATCACGTCGCCCACTTTCGTTCCTGCTCCTCCAGCCTGGCCCCCGGCCTGCACGAGCAGGGCAAACTCGCTGTACTGCCCCACCACGTTGTTGAGAGTGGGCAAGATTTCTTCCATCACCTCGGGCAAACTCAGTACCCGCACCACGTCCCTGGCAACTTCTTTGCTGTACCGGCCCACGAACAGGTGAGAGAAGCTGTCCCGAAGGTCGCCAAAGTAGGCGCTGGCCGTGGCGCTCTGCGTTCCCATACCGAACGACACCCCGAAGGAGCGGAACACCCGCAGCATCCGTTTCACGGCGTCCAGTTCGTCCGCCGTCTGCACCTGATTCTCGAACTCGTCAAAGAAGACAAATTTTTTAATGCCCCGGTCGTACTTCTTGGCAACTTGCCAGATCGTGTTCTTGATGATGTGATTGGCAACCCGCTTCATCAGGTCGTCGTCTTCGGGGATGCCGTAAATGGAAAAGTACATGCGGCGGGCCCTGAGCGTGACGTTGCTCTGGCAGTCCACAAACTTCGCTACCGGGCTGGCCCCCAGTGCTTTTCTGAGGCGCACGGCGGCACTGCGGGCCGCCGTGATGACTTGTGGCTCCATGTGCCGCCCGTCGTCGGTGTAATTTTCGATGACCGTCATCATGCGGTACAGGTCGCTCATCTGGGGGGCGCGTTCCTCCTGAGCGAAACTGCTGTAGATCGCCATGATGGATTCGGTGATCGCCACGTCCTCGTACCCCTTCTCGCGCATGTCCTCGGGCGGTTCCACGAAAATACGGATGAAGGACAGCAGTGAGGCCAGTTTGTCGCCGTCCGGCACTTTGGCTTCGTCGTCCCCAAGGTCAAACACGTTCAGCCGGGTCTCCGATTCGTAGCCGAAGACCACGATTTCAGCGTCCTGAATGCTTTTGAAGAAGTATGCGAAGTCCTGCTTGGCGTCAGTCACGAGAAGAACGGCGTCCGGGTACTTGGTCAACTCGGCATTGTAGAGCGACTGCACCAGAACGGTTTTCCCGCTCCCGGTGGGTGCGAACACACAAAAGTGCGCCGTGATGGTGTTCTTGGTGAACAGGTCGAACCGGATGAGGCTCTTGTCGCGGTTCTGGAAGGTGATCGCGCCTTCCTCGAAGCCTTTCCACGGGGACACAGGCGGAAACAGGTCAATGACGTTGCTGGTGTAAGGGCTGAACTGGAAGCCGCTGAAGCCCCCGGCGAACGGCGCAACGGAAAAATACTGGGCCTCGGCCTGGAACCCGTAAGTAATGGGCATCCCGGCCCGCAGGCGGCTCATGTTGCCCCTGGCACGGCGTTTCATGGTTTCCAGTTCGTGAGCGTCCTTGCCGACAAGCACCATCGCCACGGACGCCTGGAAGCGGCTTTCCAACCCCTCCAACTTCTGCGCCATCTCAATCTGCTCCAGGAGATTGGTGGCCTTCCCGCTGGGAATGACGCCGGGTGACTTTACCCGCGTCCAGAGGTCGTTTTTCTTCTTCTCAAGTTCATTGGACACGTCGTAATCGTTCTCGCGCTGCGCCTGGACGATGACGTAGTAGGTGCCGTATAGCTCCTCGGTCAAGCCGCGCAGATACCCGGTCTCGGTGTACTCGGGTAGGCGGCTGATGCTCAGCACGTCCACGTACCTGTCCCCGGCGAGATAGTGGCCGCTGTAGAGGTTATTTCCGAAGCTGGCTGTCAGTTGCCGCATGAGGGTCATCTGGTCAGGCATGCCCCGGCGGTTGCTGCTGATGGTGCGCTGCTCATGGGGGATGAACTGGGGGGCCTCCGGCCAACCTGGATTGAGATACAGGTAGCATTCCTCGAAGATGTCCTGCGCCTTCATCGGGACGGCCTGAAAACCGCTGGCAACCATCTGTGCGACGGTGGCCGCTTGCAGGGCCAGGGCATTGTCCACGGCGCTTTCAATTTCACGCGGGTTGGGAGCGGTGTCCGAGGTGAATCTGTCCTCGCGGTTGGGTGTCACGGTCACAGTGGCGAAAAAGCGCCAATGCGAAACCTCGCCCCTGGTGATTTTGCTTTCCAGCAGTTCGGCGCGGGTGCGGGTCAGTTCGGACAGTACCGGGTCGGGGCAGGTCTCCGCATACTTGCGGGTGTCCTGTACGGCTTCCTCGTGCGCTCCGCGCAGACTGGTGTAGGTCGTCATGGTTTCGCCGTCAGGAATCGCTAGATCAAAGACGGCCTTGAGGCGGGCGCTGCGGCGTTTCAAATTGTCAGGGGTGAAATGAATGTGCGTAGGCGGCTCGAAGTAAAACCCGTACATCAGCCGCCCGTCCTTCAACACCATTATGTCTTTGTAAATATCCCAGTAACGCGCACAACAGACAATGGGAACGGCTCAGCGGATTCCAGCTTCGGCAGCAACTCCGGCTCAGGCGTGGCAGTCCGTCCTGCTTCCTCGATGTCCTCACCCGGTACGGCCAGTTCCTCCACCGGGCAGCGCCGGGTGACCCCTCCTTCTCCAGCGGCGAGTGCTCCTCCGGTGACAGCCTCCACGGTCAGGTCGTCACCTGCGTTTGGTGACTCCATCAATCAAGCTGCACCTTCGAGTCCTGGCAACCTCAACATGCCCACGGTGGCGGCGAGTGCGCCCGAGCGCCCGGTCACTTCCGGTTTGACCTATTGATAACGGGCTAAGTCGGTGTCACCTCAAATTGGATGCCCAGTATTTTCGCAGGGAGTTGGCGATAGCGAATTTTCGGCCAGACCTTGCCTAGATATGCCTTGAGTTGCTCCAGGGTCTGCGG
>NZ_SMMH01000078.1 GCF_004634215.1 Deinococcus fonticola
TCTTTTACGGTTGTTGATCGGCAAGGGTGCGCCAGGAGTAGTCCCCGGTCAAACTGATGTGTTCCCAGCCTAATGGCGACAGGTACGGCAGGAGTTCCTCTGGAACGTCCTGCCCTTCGTTTTTCAGTTGCTCAACAGCGCCTTGCAGGGCCACCGTGTTCCAGGCACTGATGATGGCGACCAGTAACTGAATCCCTTTAGCTCGCAGATTCTGGGCTTCGCTGGAACGGTCACGGATTTCACCGCTGCGGTGAAACGCAACCGCTCTGGTCAGGGCATGAAGGGCTTCACCCTTATTCAGCCCATGATGCACCCGTAAACGGAGTTCAGGGCTGCTCAGCCACTCCAACGTGAACAGCGTGCGCTCGATACGCCCCAGTTCACTGAGAGCCTGTGCCAGACTGTTCTGACGTGGGTATGCTGCCAGCTTGCTCATCATCAATGAGGCCGTCACGGTGCCATGCCTGACCGAAACGGTCAGGCGACGGAGTTCATCCCAGTTCTCACGGAGAAGCTCCAGATTGAGTTTCCGGTTCACCATCGAGGCCAGCACTGGATAACTACTGGGCGATTCCGGCGTGTAGAGGCGCGTTTCGGCCAGGTCACGAATTCTTGGGGCAAAGCGAAAGCCCAGCAGATGGCACATCCCGAACACCTGGTCGGTAAAACCTGCCGTATCCGTGTAGTGTTCCTGAATCTGAAGGTCGGACTGGTGGTAGAGCAAACCGTCCAACACATGCAGCGCGTCTCTGACGTTCGTGGTGATGGCCTTGGTATGGAAGGGCGCGTACTGGTCAGAGACGTGAGTGTAGAAAAGCACACCTGGTTCACGGCCATATTTGGCGTTCAGGTGACCAAATTTCCTTCCCTGACCACCGACAGGGAAGCGTTGCCCGTCTGAACTGGATTTGGTGCCGTCGCCCCAATACTGAGCCAGCGACTGCTGGCTCTGGAAGTTCACCACTTCAGCCAGGGCTGCTTTGAAGGTCTCCTCACGGAGATACCAGTCCGAGAGGTACATCAGCCGCCTGGTGGTGATTTCCGGGTCGGTGACCGCTTCCGCCATTTTGGTCAGCCCCAGATTCAATCCCTCAGCCAGCAGAGCAGTGAGCAGGTGATGGCGCTTCTCCGCTGGCTGACCAGTGCGGAGGTCGGTAAAACAGGCGGAGAAGCTCGTCCAGCGGTCAACCTGCTGTACCAGGTCGGTGACCTTGATGCGGGGGAGCCGTTTTGCAAGCTGTCGGGCCAGCGGGTCAACCTGCGGTGGAACCAGTTTCTTCTGTGGCGTGATTTTGATTTTGCCACGCGAGTTGGAGACATCCATCAGCTTCCCTTTGAACAGTCCGGTGCTGACTTCTTCGAGTCGGGCTTCCATCAGGATTTTGCGTTCCTGCCAGTAATCGTCGAAGGTTTCTGGGAGTTGTAGGGAGAGTTCGGCCTGTTTTGCCTGCCAGTCTGTTCTGGGCAGCAGATATTCTTCAAGGTCACGGTATCTGCGGCTGCCTTCCACCCACAGGTCGCCGGAGCGCAGGGCCAGGCGCAGTTCGTCCAGCACGCAAAGTTCATAGTACGGGCGACTGACTTTCTCCCCATCCAGAACAAAACTGGCCCATTTCTGCCGGATAAACCGCAAGGGCACGGAAGCGGGAAGCATGCGCTTCCCGTTGCGGTACATCTCCTGGAGCGCCTCGATGCCCTGCAACAACGGTTCGGCGGAGGGAGTGGCTCTGAAGGTAAACGTGTCCAGCAACTTCTGCGAGTACGCCCTGACCCGTCGAAATGACTGCGTGAGGTACTGCAACGGGTCAAGCTGGCGAAGCTGCTGGGCGGCCTGTGGGTCAGCGATGGAAGCCACCAGCTTTCCCCAGGGCAGGATAGCCTCAATGACTTGATAGGGGTCGAGATGTTCCGCTCGCGCCCTGACCAGCGCGGCGCAGACCTGCTCGAAGGTTTGCAGTCGCTCGATGAGCGACTGACCGTGTTGCTGATATTCCGTGATGCTGGCCTGCTCGCTCTCGCGCAGATAGGTCAGCATCAGGCGGTCGTGCATTTCCAGCACTTCGTCGGTTAGGGTCTGCGAAAGCTCGACCAGATGGGCAAAAATAACCGCCCGCCTTTTGGCGGGCGCGTACTCCGCCAGACTGGAAGTGCTGAGGCGTTTCCCTTCGGCGGCCAGACCATCCAGACGGCTACGCGGCAGTGTTCCCAGTCTGGGGTCGTTCACTGGAAACTGCCGGAGCAGGTTCAGCCGCTCTATCAGCTTCAGGATATTGGCGGGTTTGGGGTGACGCGGCCACTGTTTCAGTCGGGTAAACGGAGCCATCGCCTGGTCTTCCGGCACGGTCAGCAGGTCATCAAGCGCCTGTTCGTACCCTGCGGTGATTTCCCCAAGAATCCGGTAGACCGTCGCTTCAGCCTGACTGCGGGCATGACTGACCATGCGTTCCAGCACGCCCAGACGTGGAACCAGTATTTTCTGGCGACGAAGCTCGTCGAGCAAGGCACTGACCAATGGGAACGGCTGTGGTGTGACGATGGCGAGAGGAATGAGCCAGCGTCGGAACTCACGGTTCATTTCCAGCGAGAAAGACTGATACCCGAGCCGTTGGCAGAGTTCGAGGAAATGCTCCCGGCGCGTGGGTTCCCGGCTGGCATACTCGACGTATTCATCAGGGTCAATCCCGAGCTGCTCTCCCAGAAAGGAAAGCACCGCTGTGGGCGGTGCTTCAGCTACATCCAGAACTTTGCCCAGGTGCCGCAGCACACAGAGTTGGACAGCAAAACCCAGGCGATTGGAATTGCGGCGGCGCTCCTGAATCAGAGACATGTCATCGTCCGACAGGGTGTAGTACCTCGATAGCAGGGCATCAGTGGGTTCAGAGAACTCGGTGAATTGCTTCCTTTGAGTACCAGTGAGAAGGGTCAGACGGGTTTTGCGGATGGTCATTGTCCCAATTAAGGTATACCTTAATTGGGACACGTTTTGAGACCGATGAAATCAGCGTTTTCAGGTGCTCAAAACAGGAGGGTTCAATTGGGACACTTTCGCAAGGCCGCCCTCTATTGCCGGGTTTCGACCGGAGACCAATCCTGTGAACGTCAGGAGCGGGATTTACGCGCTTTCGCTGAGCGGGGCGATTTTGAGATTGTCGCCATTTTCAGGGAAACCGCTTCTGGGAACGTCAATTCCCGCAGTGAACGCAAAAAGGTGATGAATCTGGCGCGTGACAGGCAGATTGAAGCGGTGCTGGTCACAGAACTCACTCGCTGGGGTCGGTCAACGACCGACCTGCTGCATACCCTTCAGGAACTGGAATACTATGGAGTCAGCGTGATTGCCCAGACGGGCTTGCAGTTTGATTTGCGCTCACCACAGGGAAAGTTGTTTGCTTCACTGATGGCCGCCCTCGCGGAGTTCGAGCGGGATTTGCTGCGTGAACGTATCCGTTCAGGGATTTCTGCGGCTCAGGAAAGGGGCGTGAAGTTTGGCCGTCAGGAAGGGCAAAGACCCAAAGCAGACCGCAATGAAGCCAAAGTGCTCAAACTGCGGGCGGCGGGGAAATCCTATCGGGCAATTGCCAGTGAGCTTCACCTCAGTAAAAACACTGTTATGGACATCGTTAAGCGGAATCAATAGTCGTAAACG
>NZ_SMMH01000079.1 GCF_004634215.1 Deinococcus fonticola
CGCCCTGCTGGCCCAAGTGATTTTGTCCAAGTTGGATCTCTCGGCCCGCTTTGAAGAATTAGAACATCTGCCGTCCAGTCCGCTAAATTTCGGCCTCAAAGCCGCCTAAAACTGCACGAACCATTGTAGACACTCATCTGCAAAAAATAGTGTTCTACCGAATAGCGGATATGCTGAAGTGCCGACACTGTGCAGTGTCGGCACTTCCAAGGAGTTTCCATGCACCAGCGCTGGACGATTGACGAACTCATCGACGTATGGACGCTCCTGCCTGCTGAACGCGAACTCCTGGGGAATAAAACTGGCCCGACCAGACTGGGCTTCGCGGTCATGCTCAAAGCCTTCCAACATGAAGGGAAATTCCCCTACAACAGCCATGAAGTACCGGAAGTGGTCGTCGAGTATGTGGCAAGGCAGGTGGGTGTCCGACACGAGCAGTACCGAGAATTCAACTGGCGCAGCCGCAACAGCACTTACCAGCGGCAGGATATTCGTGCCTACTGCGGCTTCAGGGAATTTACCCGCGAGGACGCCGATACCCTGACGGACTGGCTCAGCCAGTCCGTCTTGCCACGAGAATTCCGTGTAGGAGCGGTCATGGACGCGGCTTTTCAATGGTTACGAGGCAACAAGATTGAACCGCCCAGTGCTGGGCGGTTACAGCGTTTCGTGGATTCCGCCGAGCGGCAGTACGACCAGCGCCTGTGCCAGACCATCCATGACCGGCTGAGTGCAGTACAGCGGGAAGCATTGGATAAGTTTCTGGACGCCATTCCCCTTGTAGACGATGCCACCGAAGAAGGTGAATTGCTTCCACGCGGCACAGTGCTGCAAAACCTTCGCACCAACTCTGAGAAACGCGGGGTGGACAGCGTGGAACAGCAGATCGAGAAACTGCGCCTTCTGCGGAAAATTGGCCTTTCCAGCGGTCTCTTTGCGGACGTGTCCCCGCATGTTCTGGTGCGTTACCGCGAACGGGCGGCCACCGAATCCCCCAGCCACTTCCGTGTGCAGGCCGCACCTGTGAGATTGACTTTGCTGGCCGCCTTCTGTGTCACCCGCATGACTGAACTCACGGATTCGCTGATGACACACCTGATCGATATGGTGCATCACATCAATGTCCGGGCCGAGCGGCGCGTAGAGAAGAAATTCGTCAAAGAGTTCAAGAAGGTCAATAACAAGGAACGGCTCTGGGAGAAGCTCCTTGAAGCCGCGCTAGCGAACCCGGACGGCACCGTCCGGGCCGTCCTCTTTCCAGTCGTCAGTGAGGAAACGCTGCGCGATCTGCTGCGTGAATTCAAGGAGAAGGGTGGATTTAGTCAACAGGTGCATACCGTGCTGCGCGGCACCTACAAAACCCATTACCGCCGGATGATTCCTTGGGTATTGACCGAACTGGAGTTCCGCTCCAACAATCAGCGGCATCAACCCGTGATTCAGGCACTGGGCCTACTGAAACGCTATGTGGACAGCTATGTTCGCATCTACCCGCCCGAAGAAGTCATTCCTGTCGGCGGCGTAATCGACCGAAGTATCCAGAATGTAATTCTTGAGCAGGGTGCGGACGGCAAAACACGGGTGAACCGCGTGAATTACGAGTTGTGCGTGCTGTCTGCACTGCGGGACGCGGTGCGTTCCCGCGAAATCTGGGTGGTAGGCGCGGACAAGTACCGTGACCCGGAAAAGGACTTGCCCCAAGACTTCGAGACCCAGAAAACGCAGTATTTCGAGGCGCTGAGCCAACCGCAGGACGTGGATACCTTCGTGCAGGGGTTGGAACAGCAATTGAAAGATGCCCTGGTGATGCTGCACGACGGCCTGCCGAAGAATGCTGAGGTGAAGGTCACCGCCCACGACGGTGGGCGGTTCGTGGTTTCTCCCCTGAAAGCCCAGCCAGAGCCGCCCTTTTACGACACGCTGAAAGGCGAAGTGGGGCGGCAATTCTGGAACACGCAATTGCTGGAAGTGCTGGTGGAGTCCGACCAGCGTGCGGGGATCACTCCGCACTTTAAGAGCTTCATGACCCGCGAGAACCTGAGCCGCGACGACCTTCAGCAGCGTCTGCTGCTGTCCCTGTTCGGACTGGGAACGAACACTGGACTAAAGCGGGTGGCTGCCGGACAGGACGGCGTGGCCCACCACAACCTGCAATATGTGAAAACGCACTACATTCACCGCGACGCTTTGCGTGCCGCGAATACCGCCGTGGTGAACGCCATCCTGGAAGCCAGAAATCCTGAAATCTGGGGTGAAGGAACCACCAGTTGCGCCAGCGACGCTAAGAAATACTCCGCCTGGGACGGGAACCTGCGGACACAGCGTTCCATCCGTTATGGCGGAAAAGGCGTGATGATCTACTGGCACGTCGAAAAGAAGTCCACCTGTATTTACTCCAGCATGAAGTCGTGTTCGTCCTCGGAGGTGGCCGCCATGATCGAGGGGGTGCTGCGCCACTGCACCGACATGAAGGTGGAAAAGAATTACGTTGATACCCACGGGCAAAGCGAAGTGGGCTTCGCGTTTACGCACCTGCTGGGCTTTCAGTTGATGCCAAGGCTCGCAGACATCGCTCACCAGCGGATTTATCTGCCGAATATGACGTTCTCGGAACAGGTGCCGAACCTCGCCGCTGTGCTGGCACAGCGGTCTATCCGCTGGGAGTTGATCCGTCAGCAGTACGAGCCGATGGTCAAGTACGCCACGGCACTCAGGTTGGGGCTGGCTGATCCTGAATCCATCCTGCTGCGCTTCACCAGGGCGAATGCCCAGCACCCGACCTACGCTGCGCTGTGCGAACTGGGGAAGGTGCTGCGCACGATTTTCGTGTGCAACTACCTGCACCGCCCCGAACTGCGCCGCGAGATTCATGAGGGGTTGAACGTGATCGAAACGTGGAATGGCACGACGTCCTTCATCTTCTTCGGCAAGACTGGCGAGATCAGCACCAATAATCCCGAAGCGCAGGAAATCTCCATGCTGGCGCTGCAACTGCTGCAAAACTGCCTGGTCTACATCAACACTCTGATGATTCAGCACGTCCTCGCGGATGAACAGTGGCGTGATCGCATGACGAATGAGGACTGGCGGGCCTTGTCGCCGCTGATGTACCACCACATCAACCCATACGGCGAGTTCAAGCTGGATTTGAGCCACAGGCCTGACGGCCTGACACAAAGTATGAGAAAACGTCCCCGATAGGGGACAATTTCTGTTTATGACGACAAAAATAGTCTTCGGGGACGTGCCCCGACTCTACCAGAATGTCCGGCCCTTCCTCAGCGCC
>NZ_SMMH01000080.1 GCF_004634215.1 Deinococcus fonticola
CGTCTTGAAATACGGCACCTTGTGGATGAAACGCAGCAAAGCCAGGGCAATCAGGCGTGCGTCGCCGATTTTCTCGTGTGAATGCGTAAGTTTGGGCCCCAGATGAAATTGAACCTGAAAGGCAATCAGCGTTGCGGCCTGGGGGATGGGCATTAAACTGTAGTCGGGATGAGGCGTCAACACCTTCATCCCTTTGCCATTCTGGACACGAAATGTCAACCCCTAATCGCCGTGAATTATCTGAGGTAATGACATCGCCGACCTTATAGGACGAGCCGTTCTTGACGTATATCGAATTATCGTCGTGCCGAACGATATTTGCCCTGTCTGTGTCGGATAGCTCACGCAACTTTGGCGAGAACTCAACGACCCCGGTGGCCTTGGTGACTGGCACAGTTGAGTTGGGTGGCGTTGGCGTAGGTGCTGGAGGTGCTGGAGGTGTGGGGTCTCCGCAGGATGAGAGCAACAGTCCCAGCGTGAGCAGGAGGGAACTTACACCAGGTTTCGTAGTTTTACGCATATTTATCCGCCTTGTGTAACGCCAAGAAATTTCGACTACCGCTAATTCATTAGAAACCTTCTCATCCTTTCGCTTATTTTTGCCTCATGTCTACCCCCCAGTGCCGGAGCACAGTTATCGTTCGTTTACACGCTGTTGCTGGAGTATCCTGATCTCTTGGGCTTTCTCTTTGGCGGCTTGCATGGCCTCCCGGTCCCCTACCTTCTTCTGCAGCAGCGCGAGTTCCTCGTAGGCACTCCACCAGTCCTGGTAACTGGGTACGGCAGAGGCCAGCGCAATGGCCTGGTCAAACTGGGGTTGCCTCGGTTTTGAGTCGCTGAAGTTAAGCAGCGGTAGCTTGGCACTCGGCCTCAAGGGGCGTCAAGTACCCCAGGCTCGAGTGCCGCCGTTTCCGGTTGTAGTACACCTCCACGTACTCAAAAATCGCTTGCCTGGCCTCCTCGTGGCTGCGGTACACGCAGCCATCCACCAATTCACGTTTCAACGTTTCGAAAAAGCTCTCTACTACAGCGTTATCGTAACAATCCCCTTTTCTGCTCATGCTGGACAACATGCTGTGTTCTTTGAGGGCGCTCTGGAAGGCATGACTCGCATATTGACTGCCCCTGTCGCTATGAAAGACCACTCCCGCAGGCGGGTTCCGCCTGCGAACTGCCATGCTTAACGCTGACAACGGCAGCTCTGCGGTCATTGTGCTGCTCATAGACCAGCCGATGATCGTCCTGGCGAATAAATCCATCGTGATCGCCAGGTAGAGCCAGCCTTCTTTTGTTGGAATATACGTGATGTCTCCCGCCCAGACAGAATTTGGCGTTTCAGGCGAGAAATTCCGCTCCAGCAAGTTCGGTGCAATTGGCAAAGCATGTTTACTGTCGGTGGTTTTGACGAATTTACGGCGCGTTTTACCGTGTAGGCCGAGATCACGCATCAGACGAGCAATCCGACGCACGCTGTGATGGTGACCATCGGCAGCAAGTTGCTTTTGAATCCGGGGCGCTCCATAGCGCCCTTGATGCTCATCAAAGATTTCCTCAATCAGCAATTGGAGGTGTCCATCTTCAGTTTTTCTCGTTGAGAAGGGCCTTCTTCGCCAGGTTCTGAAGCCACTGGGGGTCACTTGCAGAACCCGACACATGATGTCGAGACGAAATTCATCGAGGTGGACAGCGATAAACGCGAACCTCAAAGATTTTCTCTGGCAAAGAAGGCCGCTGCTTTTTTCAAGATTTCACGCTCTTGACGGAGAATTTCGTTCTCTCTGCGGAGTCGTTGAATTTCCTGTTCTTGCGGTGTTTGGGTCGTTCGACCCTGACCAGGAAAGGCAGCTTGCCCTGCTTGTTGAGCCTGGAGTCGCCAGCGGTACAGCACGGAGGTGCTGATTCCAAGGTCGCGGGCGGCCCGGATGGGGCCGACGTCGTCACGGGCAGCCAGTTCAATAGCCTGACGTTTGAATTCGGCAGTGTAGGTCTTCTTGGTCGTCATGGGTTTGCCTCCTATGGTGAGGCTTAACTCCACCGACTCAAAACTGGATCAATCCCAAACCACCCTCTGGCCTCCTCAATCTCGTTCAAATTGCGACAAATACAGCCCAGCAGCAGCGGAATGTCCGCCTCGTCCGCGCCCTGCAAGGTGCCGGAGGTCGTGCGAATCCCCTTCAAGGCCCACTGCTTGGCCTTCTGAAGGTTCAACCGCTCGGCGGGTGTGTGACCGTAAGCGCCCAGGTGCATGTACATCAGCGCCAGGTTGCTTTGTGTGGCCTGCACGCCGTACCACCACTGCACCTCGTGCGCCAGGTCGTGCGCCATCAGGGTGTGTTCGATGGCCTCCTCCAGTTTTCCGATCCGGCGCAGATACAGCGCGTAGTTGATGTGGTACTGGCAGAATTCCAGGCCGTCCTGCGGCCCCAGCAGTTTCTTCAGGCGGGCGTAGTAATCGGCGGCTTCGGGGTACTCGGCGCAGAGGGTGTGGTGCCGGGCTAGCCGAATCAGAATGCGGGCCAGGTTGGTGCGGTTCAGGCCGTTGTGGTCAAGCAATTTCAGGAGAATGGGGATCTGGCTGGCTGTGCCGATGGGGCCGTGCAGGCGGTCGAGGGCGGTGGTAATCAGGGCGTGGGTGTGGGCCAGTTCGTTCTGTGAGAGGTCTTGTGGTAACAGGGCGCGGAGGCCGGAGAGGGCTTCCTCGACCTGACCGCTTTGCAGCATCAGGGTGTATTCGCTGAGTTCCACGGCGCGGCCCGAGCGGTGGCTGCGCAGGTTTCGCAGGTGCGCGGCGACTGCTTCCTGATCGGGTTGGAACTGGACATCCTGAATCACTTCGGGTAGCAGGGCAAACAGTTTGGTGGCCTGCTTGGCGGGGCTGTGCGTGATCCTCTGGCCGAACAGGTGAGCTTCTTCCTGGGTGGTGAAGCGCCACAGCATGCGTCCGATGCTGCCGTGTTGCAGTCGTGACCACGGGTAGTAATCGTGTACCTCGTCCACCGAGATGTACTGGCTGGGATTCAGCGCAAGAACGGCGTAGAAAACAAGCCAGCGTTCATGGAGACTGGACTGCACCCAAGAAGGCGGACAGGGGGTCAAGTCACATCTGGGCTTGATGATACTGGGCCGCAAACTCTGCCGGGGGCACGTACCCCAGACTGGAGTGTAATCGCCTCTCGTTGTACAGGG
>NZ_SMMH01000082.1 GCF_004634215.1 Deinococcus fonticola
ACTATGCGTGGGCTTTGCGGTGGTCAAGTCAGGGAAGCCCTACGACCCGCTGTATGTGCGGCTTTCCAGCGAGACTTGACGGGCCGGGCAAAAAACAATATCTACAATTTTGCGCGAATCGTGTAGTCACCCCCACTGGACAGCCGCAGCTCCATTCGCTCCGTTTTGCTGGTGGTCATAATCGGGCTTAACCTAGCGAAAGCCAATTTTTTTCGCCATCTACGATGAGAGATTGAATTTTTGATCTCCCATACGCAAAATCCTAAGTCGTACGTTGAATTCAGACATTCGAGCACCTGTGCAGAAACCGATTGCCATTCTGGCAATCAAGGCAAGAGGATTTTGCAATCGTTCCAGGCTGTGTTTCTGGCTACCCCGTTGGCGGCGGCATAAACCTTCGATTTCGCACGCTGAAAAGTTATGCCCTCATCATTAACTCATTCCAGTTGGCGCAATTCGGCCTCTTCGCTACGTTAAGCCCAGCTTCGGCAGTCAGGTGTCGGTGGTTCGGCGGGGTGCTCAGGCGGCCCGCAGTCGAGCGGCCAGCAGTGCAGCGGGGTTGCGAAGGGTCGTCCACTCGCGGCGGTCGATGTCCAGGCGTTCCAGTTGCGCGGCCAGCACCCGGAGTCCGGCGCGACCTTCCGTCTCGGCTCTCCAGGCGTTCCAGATCAGGCGGCAGTACCAGGCCCGCGAGTGCCCGTCATTCAGGGCACGCGCCAGCGTGGCCGCCATGATGCCCACCAGGGGCGCACGCCTGGTGGGGTGCGCCTCCGCGACCAGCGGCAGGGTGTAAACCACGTCCTGCACGGTCTTCAGGGTTTCGCCCAGTTCGGCGGGCGGAATTATGCGGGGGTCAGTTCTTAACGGGTTTTTCTTGAAGTGGCCCGGAGTAACGGCCCATTCCTTGAGTTGTAAATAGATACTCTTTGAACTTATAGAAAGATCTGTTGACCCCGGCATATTTTTTTCCTCGTCTGGGACGCTGTTCGCCTGCGCGGCCTGTTGTCGGGCCTGCCGCACCGCTGCGTGCGCGGTGCGGCCTGCGGCCCGGTCGGCGTTCAGGTCACGGTACTGGCGGTTCAAATCCTGGTAACTCAGGTGGGCCTGGTGGCCCGCTTCTAGTCGGATGGCGTACAGCGTGCCGTCCACAACTGTGCGAGAGCCGCCGTTCTCCGTGAGGGTGGTGTAGTGGGGGCGGGCGTGCAGGTAACCTACTTCCTCCAGGCGCTGCGTCCAGCGGCGGGCGGTGGACTCGTCTACGCCCAGCGCGGCGGCCAGCATCTCGGCACTCAGGTGCAGCACCACCTGCCGGGGGAGGCGGCCATCCCGGCGGCGCAGAGAGGGTCGCCGCTCCAGGACATGACTGGCCAGGGCATGCAACAGTGTGGCCAGTGCGCCCGCTCCAGCGCTGCCAGCTCCTTTGCCTCTCCGGGGGCGCAGGGCGTCCAGGTTAAGCAGCTCAGCAAGAGGGGGTGGAGCCTGGGGGATGGGGTGCGCCTGGCCTTCCGACTCCTGGTGAAGACGCACCTGGGCGCGGGGCGGTCGGGCCTGCTGCTCCTCATAGACCTTCAGGGCGTCCGTCAGCCACTCGGGCACCGCTTCGGGGGATGGGGGGGATTGATCCTCAGTAGACAGTTGAGGAGCTTTCCTGGGCTTCTGGTGCGCTTTGCTGCGAGTCGGGGAATGCCATTCAGCCACGTCCGGCACGCTGACCGGAACGGCACCGGCCACCGTACCGGGCGCGGCCTCCGGCGTGAACAGGGGGATCATCTTCATGAAACGGGCGGTATGAACCTGCTCCCGTTGTGCTCTGGAATGCGTGGTAACCGTCATTGGCTATCCGCTAGTGTTTGATTGCCTCATAAATGACACAACCTCCCTGTTGCACGGGAGGTCGATTTTGGTTAAGCTCTAGGTGTCTAAGCTGGAGCTAACCAATCCCGTGCAGGGCCACCCGAAAGGGTGGTTCTTTATTTGTGAAGCAGCTTAGCATTTTAGCGGCCTTTCGTCATCTGAGGTCAGGCAACGCATACTGACGACAATGACTGTGCCTGAAGCTGAACCCAACCTTCCTGCTGCTGAACCGGACACTGAGCCGACCCAGAGTGCCCTGCCGGTCGCTAGCAAAAAGAAGAAGACGAATTGGAAAACCCAGCGGGATATTCCCTTCCATGCCACCATGACCCTGCTCACACCCGTTCGCATCCTTCCCGAACAGCCCGGTCAGGCTCAGATCATGCTGGCTGATGAGCCTCAAGCCGTGGAAGTCGTCGGTTATGCCTGTGACCAGCTTCAGGACGTGTCTGCGGATCAGATGATGGTCGCCCGCCTCTGGTTTCGTACCTCTGAAGGCTATGTGGAGCAACTTCAACTCACGCACCTGCGGCCTGTGAAGGAGGGGGAGGGCAGTACCGAGCGGCCCACTTTCAGCGTGGGCGGGCGCATTCAGTCGATCAACACCGAGGAGGGTTACCTGGTCATTAGCGTCGAGCCGAACAAGGACGGATTGCTACAAAATCCGTTTGTGGTGGAGGTCTGGGCGACGCTGGAACAGCTTGAGAAGGGATACATCAAGGTGGGCCGTACCATTCTGGCCAGTGGACAGTACCGGCCAGGAAGTGCCCGCCTGGTCGCCAAACGTATCATCGGCATACGCATTGGTGAACGGCCACCAAGGGGTCACTACACGATTCGCGCGAAATTGTAGATATTGTTTTTTGCCCGGCCCGTCAAGTCTCGCTGGAAAGCCGCACATACAGCGGGTCGTAGGGCTTCCCTGACTTGACCACCGCAAAGCCCACGCATAGTAATTTGCGTGCCAGCGC
>NZ_SMMH01000083.1 GCF_004634215.1 Deinococcus fonticola
GAATCCTGGGTGAGCGCCCGAAATGCAGCGGGGGTAAAGATCAATTGGCAATTCTCGACCCAGGATGCCCGTCGCAGCTTTGGTCGGCACTATCAAGCTATCCGTATTAATTGAACGCTGTACTAGGGCTGAACTGATATCCCAGAAGATGGAACAATCCGAAGACCACATCGCTGTACCCGGCAGTGTCGCTCATGATTTCCTGCGGTCTCAACACGGTTTTCTGCTCCAGGAGGTTCCCCAGAATGTAAAGGCTGTCTCGCAGCGTTCCTGGAATGACGCGCCCATGAAGTCCGGTGTACTGGTCAGAACTCAGGGCGTAGTAAGTCACGCCGCGCCCAGCGCCGAAATATTTGCTGTTAGGGGCGGCCATCGTGTTGCGCAGTGGGGTCGAAAACCGGAGTCCATCGGCGCTCGCGGTTTCACCTGTTCCCCAGACGGAAGCAAGCGGCAATGCCGCTTGCGCCGCCACCAGACACGCATTTGCCCGTAATAGGGTGTCTGCCCGAAGGTACTGTTGCTTCACCCAATTCAACCGTGAGAGGGTGAGTGCTGGGTTTGTCGGCTGGGCCACAGATTTGAGGTCAATATTACAAGCACCAGCGACCAGGACGGCACACAGTGTGGTAGCGAAGTCATCCACCTTGGTTTTGCCTTCACTGACGTTATCGAACTCATGAGCGAAACCTGTGAAGGCATGCACTTCCATCAGTAACTCAGAGAGATCAATGTCGGGTAGACGGGCATCCACTTGGGTTTGCAGGGTAATCAGGCTCTCTGGGACAGGTTCCGCTTCAAGTGGCGTCACGACCAGCATCGTTTTGCCGTCCTGCACCTCAATTCTGATTGCCGGATTGCTGGACAACCCTTCGGCAGTTCGCTGGTACGCCTCCTTAAGTTGCGAAGAAAGAGCGTCCAGTTCGACTTTGGGGTCGAGTGACCAACCAAGAGAGCGCACCAGTTCAGGCCGTAATCGTTCCCACTCTTCCCCTTGAAGAAGTTGGGCGCGTGGGTCACCATAACGAAAGCTGGCTGGAACGAAGATTTCTCGTCTCTTGAGCAAAGTGTGCAGCATATGTGCTGCACACACCTGATAACCACGCTGATCAATGACCCCGGCGGGGCGCACAATTTCCTGCCAGGACTGAGGGATAAACGATACAGGCGCACTTTTCCAACTTTTACGCCTTCCTTCTTCTCCACGCAGGAATTTCAGAGCAGCAAGGGTGGGTGCCGCAGTGGTGGTTCCCTCGAACACAAGCGTTTCTAGCAGGGTCGGTAGGAAACGACTGATCGTCGCGGTTGTCTCCATCCAGGCTTCTGGTTCGGTATTTTCCGCTGTGCTGGCGAGTTCTGTGACGGATTCCATCGCTGTTTTCAGGGAAGCTTCGCCCAGACGGGCAAAAATGATGTCCCGCACCGTGGGTGCGGGAACCTCTGAGTCCAGTAGTACCTGCACTGCATCACGTAACACCAGCGCCGCCTGGTCGAGGTCTTTGAGGGTACGCAGCCGGGATTTACGCCGGAGTTTTTCACCACTCAATGACAATTCGCCCATGATGGTGTCAAAGATGTCCAGCGCGTCATCCGTGGCGCTTTTCTCCAGGTACTGCATGGTGACCAGCAAGGTGGCAAGACGGCGCTCCCGCGACATCTGGGCAAGATGACCAGACCAGGCGGTTAAACCTTGCCGACTCAGCACGCGGATTCTGGCCTGTGGAATATCGTCCAGTTTGATTTTTCCTACACCCAGAGCGCGAATATCCTCAATGCGTTTCAGTGCTGGATGAGTCCAGGTGATTTTTGCCGAGTGGGTGGAGTTCGCAACACGTCAAGCCGACTCCGCCTTTGTTTTTCTGGCACTACAAGCACTTCTGCCAATGTGTCGGTCTGATTCGCATCGAGCCGGGCCGTAATTTGTCTATGCAGCCGGGTCATGACCCGCTCGCGTACCCGCACCACAATCTGAGCAAGAACGGTTGGGCCAGGAAGAATGACGTGGCGCTGAATCAATCGCTGTGTCAGCCGATCAAAAAGTTCAATGGGGCGTTCATCCGTCACCAGGAGATGCGCGTACAGGAAACGCATTAAATGCAGGACTTCGACAGCGTCGAAGTCCTTGTAGCCAAGCATTTTTCGGATTTCGGTTTGATGGTTGAACCGCGTTTCTCGGCGATCAAGGTAACGGTGAAGTTGGATGGATCTTGGCAGTTGAAGCTGAACAGCAAGAGTACGAATAACGCTGTCTGGAACGGCAAGCGGATCAGAAAGAAACGTTCCAAGAAACTTGAGCGTCGTGAGCTGGAGAGCAAAACCCAGTTTTGTGTGTGGGTGACGGAGTTCGGCAATCCGTTTAAGCTGTTCTTCGTCCAGGTGGAAGAAATCGTGAAATTGTTGCGGACTTGGATCGCCGCGAAAGCGCCCATACAACGCCAAATCTTCGTCCGTCAGAAAATCAAAGCCCATTACTTGAATTGTAACTTGACTTCCTAACGCAACTTTCAAATTTTCCAGTAGTCACGGCCCATAGTAAGCAGCGGCGTCCTTGCTACATTTCCAGATTTGATTCCACATCTGGGCTAGTACAGCGTTCAATTAATTCGGATAGCTTGATAGTGCCGACCAAAGCTGCGACGGGCATCCTGGGTCGAGAATTGCCAATTGATCTTTACCCCCGCTGCATTTCGGGCGCTCACCCAGGATTCGACTTCGTCCCGAAGTCGTTCCA
>NZ_SMMH01000084.1 GCF_004634215.1 Deinococcus fonticola
GAGGGCGAATCCAGGCGCTGAGGATGGGCTGGGCTTCACGGATGGGGATTACACTGAGATCGGGACGAGGCTTAGACATCCGTCCCTCTCTCATTTCTAGCTGCAAAAATCAACCCCTAATCGCCGTGAGTTCACTGTCGCAAAAACCTCAATCAGCAAGGAGCCGAACGTCATGGATGCCCAACGCATCGAGGATGCCTTTGACACGGGCGAACACAGGGAGAAGTTGTCGGGTCGAAACCTGGGCGCTCTCGTGCTGGATGACTTCCTGATGCAGTGGAAGAGATCGTCCCCTGAACGTGACAGCAAAGCGAATCAGGCAGAACTTCCCAAAGAGCATACTGGTGTCCAGAGCGAGCACCAGGCGGTGCTCGCCCCAGTGACGAAGGGCTTGGAAGACTAGCGGCGCATAGATCTCGAATAGATCTCGAAGGGATCAACCTTATTGCGGACATCGTTCCAGGAGAGGGTGAGGAAGGGTCGGACATTCTGGTAGAGTCGGGGCACGTCCCCGAGGATCGTTTTTGTCGTCATAAACAGAAATTGTTCCCTATCGGGGACGTTTTCTCATACTTTCTGTGAGGCCATCAGGGAGTTGTTGTGTTATTTTATATATTGACCAAGATTCTATTTTCCATCCTACAATTTCTTACACGAGACTGAACTGCAGACGACTTCGACGGTGAATATTGGCTGGAAAATATGCAGCTTCTACGTGGCTTGCCACCAATAAAACTTTCGTGAGCTGAGGACAGATGGGCCATGCCATGAAAAAAACTGTCCAGCACGTATAGAAATTCATAAGGCGCTGTAAGCCTCAGGAAGGGGCCTTGAAACGCCTTTGAGGGTCAAGGACACCCCACAGGACTCTCAACTGAAGGGGGAAAGATTTGCACTAATCAGACTTAGTTTTAAAAGAGTAAGCTTGACAGTTACGGGGTTCCCGTATATCTATTAACTACGGTTATCAATTACCTAACAAATTCGTCATCCCAGACAGCCTCAACACACTGCTTTATTATTCAGAGCGAAAACACTGTATAAGACACCAGGCCACGAAGCCCGAGTAAACATCCCTCAAAATCCGGAGACCATCATGACCACCTTACTGAATGACCCCGTCACCCGCACCAAGGCATACTTTGCCGGCGAGTGGCGCACCACCCCAAAGACCTTTGAAGTTCGTCACCCAGGCAACGGCGAGGTGATTGGCGCCGTGGCCGACTGCACACCCGCAGACGCCCGCCGCGCCATCGACGCCGCCGAGGTGGCCCTGAAAAGCTGGCGCAAGGTCAACCCCTACGAACGCGGCAAGATCCTGCGCCGCTGGCATGACCTGCTGTTCACGAACCAGCAGGAACTGGCGCGGCTCATGACGCTGGAGATGGGCAAACCTATTACCGAAACACGCGGCGAGGTGGCCTACGCCGCGTCCTTCATCGAGTGGTGCGCCGAGGAGGCCGGGCGTATTGCCGGTGAACGCATCGCCCTGCGCTTCAACCACAAGCGCGGTTTCTCGGCCGCCGAACCGGTCGGCATCGTGTACGCGGTCACGCCCTGGAATTTCCCGGCGGGCATGATTACCCGCAAGGCCGCCCCGGCCCTGGCGGCGGGGTGCGTCATGATCCTGAAACCCGCCGAGTTGTCCCCCATGACTGCCCTGATGCTGGCGGAACTGTGGCTGGAGGCCGGTGGGCCGCCCGACACCCTTCAGGTGCTGCCCACCAACGACGCCCCGGCCTTCACCCGGCCCTTCATGGAAGATCAGCGCGTCAGGAAACTGACCTTCACAGGCAGCACCGCCGTGGGCAAGTTACTGTACGAGCAATCCGCCAAGACCATGAAACGCATCTCGCTGGAACTGGGTGGGCACGCACCTTTCCTTGTGTTTGCAGACGCCGACCTGGAGAAAGCCGCGAGCGAGGTGGTCGCCAGCAAATTCCGGAACGCCGGGCAGACCTGCATCTGCACCAACCGCGTGTACGTGCAGCGTGACGTGGCCGAGGAATTCACGCAGCTGCTGACCCGCAAGACTGCGGGCCTGAAGCTGGGCGATCCGCTGGCCGACGACACCCAGGTCGGCCCGGTGGTCGAGCAGGCAGGCCTGGACAAGATCCGGGCGCAGGTGGAGGACGCCCTGCGCAAGGGGGCCACAGCAGCCACGGGCGGCCAGGTGCAGAGCGGCCTGTATTTCCAGCCGACCGTGCTGACGAACGTCGCGCCGGACAGCGTGATTCTGCGCGAAGAAACCTTCGGGCCAGTCGCGCCGGTGGTGGTGTTCGACACCGAGGAGGAAGCGCTGCGTCTGGCGAACGACAGCGAGTTCGGTCTGGCCGCCTACGCCTACACCCGTGACCTGAGCCGCGCCTGGCGCGTCGCCGAGGCCCTGGAATACGGAATTGTGGGCATTAACGACGGCATGCCCACCGGGAACGCGCCGCACGTCCCCTTCGGCGGCATGAAGAACAGCGGTCTGGGCCGCGAGGGCGGGCACTGGGGCCTGGACGAGTACCTGGAAACCAAGTTCATCGGCATGGCGCTGGAGCAGTGATACGGAACTAAATTGAGTTCAGAACATTTCGAATCCAAGGGAAGAAGGTGAGCGAGCGGACCACTGAAGGATTGGCCATCAGGCGCTGGCACTCCTGACTCAACACCTCCTCGACCTCATCCAGGG
>NZ_SMMH01000085.1 GCF_004634215.1 Deinococcus fonticola
TTTGCGGAAACTCCACCGCAAATGTGGCCGTCAGACCGTTCCCTGGGCAGGAAGAGAAAGCCAATGTTGTACCCTTGACCTGAGCCGAGTCTCTACTCGAAATCGTCCAACTTTTGGGGCCAGCCCACCACGCGGTCTGGCTCACGTCCGAATCATCAAGGAGTACAGCGGGAAACGGGTGGTGCGCGTGAGGACGGAGATTGCCGCTGGAACACAGAAACGGGTGAACCTCGAACTGAGAACCCTTGGGTACACGAGGCCGAACACTTCAGCCGTGGAGCATCAGAATGGCACAGCACGCCGTATGAATCCGCATCTGGTTCGCAAAAGCCTCGCGTTCGCGAGGCTGCCCATCCATCGCTTCACCCTTGCTCACGTGGTGCAGGGCGTTGACAACTGGTGCCGACCGCAGAGGGGTCTTCGTCAACCACTGGCTGTGCCAGTGGGACGACAAAAATATGCGCAGCGCACGCCAGCAATGGCCATTGGTTTGACCGGGCGGTGCTGGTGGGATCTGCTCACCCTGCCCTGTGGCGCAGCCTGTCGGGAATAGTTCCAACCAACTACCTCTTTCCGAAAGACCTGATCAACCTGCTGACCTACAAGGGCGGCATTTACAGCGTGCCGGTGAACGTTCACCGCAGCAACGTGATGTGGGATTGAGTCAGTTTTGAGTCGGTGGAGTTAAGCCTCACCATAGGAGGCAACCCCATGACGACCAGGAAGACCTACACCGCCGAATTCAAACGTCAGGCCATAGAACTGGCAGAACGTGAGGATGTTGGCCCCATACGTGCTGCTCGCGACCTCGGAATCAGTACCTCCGTGCTTTACCGCTGGCGACTCCAGGCTCAAAAGGCAGGGCAAACGGCTTTCCTTGGTCAGGGTCGAACGACCCTGACGCCTCAGGAACAGGAAATTCAACGACTCCGCAAAGAGAACGAGATTCTTCGTCAGGAATGTGAAATCCTAGATAGGGTATCCCCGAACCGCTGTCAAGTTCCCTGACCTTCTGCCAGTGGTGTTGGGCTAGCTCCGCCGTGTGCAGAAACAAAGTCGTCCTGGTAGGGTTCTCCTGATTTCACAACCGCCAAGGCAATGCGAAGCAGCTTACGGCCAACCGCGATAAGGGCGACCTTTGGCGGTTTGCCGCTGGTGATCAATTGACGATAGTAGCTTCCCAGGCGACTATGGGATTTCGACGCGCCCAGCGCACAAAGGTAGGCCATTCTGCGAAGGCGGGCATTACCTGTTTTTGAAATACGAGAGCGACCAGCACGCAGGCCAGACTGCCGAGGTGAAGGTGCAATACTCGCAGCCGCCGAGAATTCCTGCCCCGTTTGAAGGCGAGCAAAGCCGTCTGTTTCCGCCAGTATCGTGGCTGCTGAGATCAGCGCAATGCCAGGAATCGTGCGCAGCAACTTAAGTTGCTGCTGAACCTCGGTGTGCTGCTGACCGAGTTCCTTGATCGCTTGCTCTAAGTCGTTCACCTGGCGTTCCAACAACGCCAGACGCTCCTGCGCGAAGGTCATAACCTTCGCGTCGACCTGATGGGCGTCCCTGAGCGCGATGAGGTGATTATTCTCCTGTAACCACGTGCGCAGTACGCTCTCTCGCTCACGGGTCAACTGTTTCAGGACGGCCAGCGTTTCACTGGGTGGCCGCCACAGTGTAAGGGCCATAACTGAACCGAACGAAGCAATGATTTCGGCATCCATTGCGTCCGTTTTTCCACGTCTCAGGACAGAGCGGGCAAAATACTTGACCTGTGCTGGATTGACAACGCTCACCGACCAATTCAACTGGTGAAAATGCCACGCGGCATTTTCCCAGTACACGTTGGTCGCCTCCATCACCACCTGGACTGGTTGATGCCCGGTGAACTTGCCGACCCAGTCAGTTAATTTCCTCAATCCTGCGGCATTGTTTGAAATTGGCCCTCGCTGAGCCACAATTCTTCGATTGCCCTCCAATGATTCCTGTAAACAGACGTACAACTCGCGTTTCCCAATGTCAATTCCAAGGGTGAGCATCTTTGACCTCCTGGGCGTGATCGTCAGGAGCGGCTTTCTCGGCACTCTTCTTGTCTGTTCAGGCTTCAAGCCTCGGATAGGGTTCAGTTTGCAGAGAAAGGCCCCAGGTCGGCCAAATCTAGGATCCAGCCTTTGTAGGCGTAAAAAAAGCACTGGCTTATCGACCTGGGCTGAGCCTGACTGACCGTACTATGCCGGATCTGGCCCAACACACAAAAAAAGCAGCGGCCTGTCTTGGGCAGAACAGCACCCGTATGGGGCTTGCCCGCTTCTTCGCCAAAGAAAATCTCTGAGGTTTGCGTTTATCGCTGCCCATCTGGACGAATTTCGGCTCGACATCATGTGTCGGGTTCTGCAGGTGACGCCCAGTGGCTTCAGGAATTGGCGAAGAAGGCCCTACTCAACGAGGAAAACCGAAGATACGGCGATTAGGGGTTGATTTTTGCAGCTAGAAATGAGAGAGGGACGGGTGTCTAAGCCTCGTCCCGATCTCAGTGTAATCCCCATCCGTGAAGCCCAGCCCATCCTCAGCGCCTGGATTCGCCCTCGTATCCCGTTAAAGCTGATCCACACACACGAGAAAATCAGTGATGCTGA
>NZ_SMMH01000086.1 GCF_004634215.1 Deinococcus fonticola
GAATCCTGGGTGAGCGCCCGAAATGCAGCGGGGGTAAAGATCAATTGGCAATTCTCGACCCAGGATGCCCGTCGCAGCTTTGGTCGGCACTATCAAGCTATCCGTATTAATTGAACGCTGTACTAGGAGAAGTACTCGGGCCATGATTTCGATTGTAAGCGGAATGTTGTTACTACACCTTACCGTTGTGTGATTTATACCCACCAGCTTCAGGCGCGAACGAATTGTAACCAGGCGGCAATTCACGTATATAGCCAGGTCAGTTACATACTTGTGGGGACGTCAAAGTGGAACTAAAACCAAAATCTGTCGGATCTGATGAATCCCAGATCAAGGGCAAGGATGTATGGAGGTAGGCAAGTACCTCCAGCCCCGGCCTGGTGCGGTGTGCGGTTGTCACGTTGGGGAATCACCAGCCGCGCCGTACGATTTCGTTAAACACGGCCTGTGCCACGACGCCATAGCCGGTGTCGTTCAGGTGCAGGCCGTCCGCGCTGACATTGGCGGATGCGGGCGTATCGTCTGCGGTTCCGGCGTTGATGAGCGAGCGCACATCCAGGTAGTGGTGACCAAACATCCGTTTCAGTTCGGCGTTGCGGGCCGCGATGCTGTTGTAGGCGCTGCTGCCGCTCGGCTCGGCCACGGCGTTGATGATGCTCAGCACAAGGTAGCGTCTGTGTGCAACACGCATAGCGTCACGCATAGCAGCAATGTTGTACTGCACGTCCGTATTGGCGTAGTCATTGCGCCCACTCCAGATGATCGTGATGTGTTCCCGCCCTGGATCGTCGGCCACGATCACACGGGTTTTGGCGGGTACAGTGGTCAGGCTGCCCGCTGTGGTGCGGGTAAACGTATAGGTGGTGCCGTCCTTCTGGATCAGCGTGCCGGAAAAAAGGCACGGCACAGGTTCAGGAAACCGTGTCGGATGTCTCCGGGAAGGTCAGGGTGGGCAGCCCGAAGACCGCCGGGAGTCGCCGCACCGTGTACCTCTCGCCGAGCATCCTGGATCTGCTCAGGCGCGAACAGCACAGGCAAGCAGAACTGCGGATTATTCACGGCCCGAAATGGCAGGAGTCCGGGCGGGTGTTCGTGAACAGCCTGGGCGGCACGCTGCTGCCCAATAACCTGAAGCGCGACATGCAGCGCATTTACACAGCGGCAGGCGTGCGCCACCTGCACATTCACGGCCTGCGAGACACGTATGCCAGCCTGGCAGCACGGCAGGGCGTCCCCATCGAGGTGATCAGTAAACAGTTAGGTCACGCCAGCGTGGCCTTCACCCTGAACGTGTACCGCACCGTGTTTCAGGATGAGAGACAACGCTGGGCCATCGACGTGGATGACCTGACGAAAGAACCCGAGAAAAAATAGGATTACGCACGAGTTACGCACATGGCCTTCTGTTACGCACAGGCAAAAATGAAGAACCCCGCACTAGGCGGGGCTTTTCTCTGGTGTACCTGAAGGGATTCGAACCCCTGGCCTTCTGATCCGTAGTTACATCGGATTCATGCACCGTCATAGCACCTCATAGTTTATTGTTCGTCTGAGGCGTATTTTTTCCACGTATTCCACTCCAGTTATACCGTGTGGTTCTGTCTCATGACGGAACGGTAGTGACACAGTAGTGACCAGCTTGGAATGCTAGCACTTCTGTTTATGCCGTAAGATGACTCCCCCACCTGTTTTCACCCGCTGAGAAGCGTTTTCCGGTCTTGACGTGACGGGTCGGCTTGACTTTTTATATAAAAAACGTGACTACTCAGCAGGGGTGGTTGTTGGCGGGGAAAAGGTAGAGTAGAGCATCACACAGGAAGCCTGCCCAAATTGCCAACGACTGGAAGCTGAACTTGTGCAGCTTCGTCAGGAACTTGAGCTTCTGAAGGCAGAGCTACGCGAACTGAAATCCCGTCTGAAACGCGATAGTGAGACTTCAAATCAGCCACTGAGCAAAGACCCGCCCTGGAAGCCCAAAAGTGAGCGGCAGAAGAGCGAACGCTCTTCTGGTGGTCAGCGTGGTCATCCGGGGAAAACCCTGAAATTCAGTGACGAACCCGATGACATCCAGCCCCTC
>NZ_SMMH01000087.1 GCF_004634215.1 Deinococcus fonticola
CAGGTGGGCCAGATCCAGATCCTTTGGGAAAGCGGAAGAAGAAATCTCCCGACCTCATCACTCTGCTGGAAGTCGGCTGGACGCTGGTTTTACGCCCTCTCTCATAAAGTTTGTCAGGCCGTCAGGCAACTGATGTCGGGATTCCCAATAACGCCCCAGCACGCTCCCGATGATGACGAGGACGCCGGAGAGCTAGACGAATAATGAGAATGAAGGGGCTGAAATGTTGGCTTAGATCATTGAACACTGATCTTTGATAGTTTTATCTTCTGCTATGATATGAGCCATGAATAAAAAAGTATGCCTGCTTAGTTTATTGAGTCTGCTGAGCCTCAGCGGTACAACTGAGGCTCAGCAACCCATAACTAAAAGTCCCTTGAAAAGCGTAGGTGTAATCTCAGCTTTCAATATCAAGCCAGTAGCTAAGCCAACCGCCGCCGCGACAACCCTCGCAAGCGTTCCAGTGGTTGCCAGGGTTGCCGCAACAGCGCCAGCAACCACCACCAGCAAGAGCAACGCCCCTGTTATTACAGGTGGAGTGCAAACGATTTTCCGAGCCGACCAGTTGACCGGAAACTTTGCCGCCAAGATTACGGCCAGCAGTGAATACCAGGTGAGCGTCATTTTCCCCCAGAAGGTTCAATCTATAGGCGTCAATGCCGCCAAACAGGACGCTGTGATGACCACGATTGACCAGTACGATGGGCGCGTTGTCTACATTGACGTACTGACCCCAGGCGGCACGGCGACCCTGAACTTTCGGATGCTGACTGATGCTGACGTTCATCTGGAAAAGACCGGAAAGGACGCCACAGGAAAAGACTTTGGCGGTGCAGCAGTCACGCCAGGGCATGATCCGCTCATCCTGAAAATGATTGTCGAACTGACCAACAAGAACGGTGGAGTTCTTAGCTATAAGGTGACGCCCAGCTTGATAGCGCAGACTGTCCCAGCCCCAGCCCCGGCCCCGGCCCCAGCAAAGGTAACGCCACCCCCGGCCCCAGCGCCCCGACCCGTGAAAGCACCCCCGCAGACTGTCTGGCAGGGAAGCAACAGCAATCTGTATCTGACGGTCAAAGAAGCCCCAGGGGGAGCAGATGGCCAGCAGAACTACACTTATGAAGTCAAAGTGACGCCTCAGAACGGCAAGAGCTACTTTGTGGATACCAGTCTGACCAACTTGCGGCTCAGAAACATTAACGTCCCTACTGCCCTCACGATTCAGAAGGCCCAAACTCCCGTGACCGCCCAGAAGCCCGCGACAGGTACACTTGGCTTGAAAAAGAGCGCAACGGCTTCAAATCTTCCGCGAGTGCTCATGTTTGCCGTCATCGAGAAAGACAATGCCAGTGGAGCCACCAAACGCCGCTACATAGGGGTGTTGCTGAAATGAAGAACAAGTCCCGAATTGTTCTTCTTTCTGTGTGCCTAGGTACAAGTATTGCAGCAGGCGCAAAAATCCCGCAAATACCAGGTTTGCCTGACCTGAACGACATTCCGTTTATCCAGCAGCTTATTCAACTTGTGCCGGGACTTAATGATGCTCTGGAAAGTATTCCAGACCTTTCCCAGCTTCCCGATTGGGCAGGACAGCAGTTACCAGGGGCAGACGAAGCAGCGAAAGCCCTTACGGATGCGGGATTTGACCCCGCTCTTGCTGGTGCTGTTGGTGATGATTTTATGACCGACGTGCTAAAAAATGCACCGCCTTTAAGTCAGGTGGTCAATGAAGCAAAAAACGATCCGAACCCACCTAAAACGCCCATGTATGACCGTAAAAATATCTATGACATGAGCGAGATACGGCCTGTGCCACCTGACGGCCTGACAAACTTTATGAGAGAGGGCGTAAAACCAGCGTCCAGCCGACTTCCAGCAGAGTGATGAGGTCGGGAGATTTCTTCTTCCGCTTTCCCAAAGGATCTGGATCTGGCCCACCTGG
>NZ_SMMH01000088.1 GCF_004634215.1 Deinococcus fonticola
CCCCCGGCAGGGTGCAGGGGGCTAGAGGGGCTATAGGCGTTAGGGGGTGGGCGGGGTAGGGCGGGCGGTCGATCACCTCCAGATGTGGGCCATTCGTGCCGGGGGTTTAAGTGGGCGGGCGATAGCGCTACGATTACCCAACTGTCAGTTGGTGGGGTGTTGCTCTGTTTGGGGCAGCATCCCGCCGCGCTTTACAGCGGGCCTGCCCCCGTATCAGGCGGGGCACGATCACCACCAGGGCGCACCCGGTAGGGGCGCGGGGCAGCGCGCGAAACCGGACGCACACAGCGCGCAGAGGCAGAAGTGAATAACCGGAAGTATATTTCCGCATACTCGGCTTGCGAGGCAGCACGCAAACCGGCAACCAGCTCCAGGCGCCCCAGCTGATACCAGGTCAGCAGGGCAGCGCACACCCACAGCAGGCCAGGCAGCGCACCCCAGAGAGCCGGCAACAGCGGGGCGGGGCGATACTCCACCCCAGCCCACCCGCTCAGCTGCAACAGGCGGCGCTTGCCCTCCCTCAGACGGGCAGCACGCGCCGCGCCGTGGTCGTCCAGGGCGCGTCGGTATTCACGGGCATACGTCGAGGGGTCTACCCGCGCCCACGGCTCGGCCCTGTTTTGCTCACACAGCCGGGCGTCCGCCGGCTTTTCCAGATAGCGGAGGTAATTCGCCATCACACGCACCGGGCGGGCGTACGTCCACCCCTCAGGGGCGGCGATGGGGGGCAGCGGCGCGGCTAGATGAACGTGCACCACCCCGGCCCGGCTCGCCTCCAGCTTCCAGCGCACCGGCACCCCGAACCGAGCCGCGATGCTGCGGGCTTGTCGGTGCGCCTCCAGGCCGTAGAGCGTGCACCCGGGCAGAGGGTAGGTGTAGGCGTAAGCACGCCCGTACCCCTGCCAGCGTCGCTCAGCGCGGTTCAGCGTCGGCACGGCATCACGCGCACGGCGCGCCGTGCTGTCGCTATGGGTTGTGTAGTAGCTCGCCGGCCCGACCAGGGCGTCACCTGCCCGTGTTGCCGAACGACTTGACAGTCGGTTAGACTGAAGGTCACTCGGAACTAAATGTTTCCTGAGGGCTTGTAGAAAGCGGCTACTTTTTCCGGAGTGGGCCGCTTTCGGTGTTTAGGGGGCTTCGAGTCCCCCCACCTCAGGTGCTGAAAGGGTAGCAGGTGACGCCCAGGCTCACAAAACGGCCCAGGAGTCCCCACGCGACGCACCGGGACTCCCAACCCAGGAAAGCGAACTGGGGGCGGGCTACGGGGCAGGTAGGGGGGCGCTTACGCTTATGCTTCCCCCCGCTCTCGTCGAGAGCTTGGGGGGTCTGAGCAGCCTCCACAGGGCAGCCCCGAAAATTCACACTAATACGGTTTGGTGCTAAAAATGACGCTCGGCGTAAGCAGTACTCCGCAGGGCTTAGTCCTAGTTTCCCCCCTCAGCCCTGCCGGGCCTCCAGGGTGGGCAGGGGTGCAGGGGTAAACACCCATACCCCCGGCAGGGTGCAGGGGGCTAGAGGGGCTATAGGCGTTAGGGGGTGGGCGGGGTAGGGCGGGCGGTCGATCACCTCCAGATGTGGGCCATTCGTGCCGGGGGTTTAAGTGGGCGGGCGATAGCG
>NZ_SMMH01000090.1 GCF_004634215.1 Deinococcus fonticola
CCAGGACGATTTCTTCCTTGACCCCAGATGCCCAAGTTTTGCGCTGCTTTCCCATAGAGTTCCTCCAGTTTGCCTGACCCTCCTATCGGTCAGGCGATTTTTGGAAGGAATCCCTGGAGCATTACCACCTCTACAAACCCTCTCACGTGATTCCGCTCGAGCCACTCTCTGATCAGATGGTCAAGGTGATGGATTACCAATTGGCCACTGACCTTTACCGTCTGCCCAGTTCCGAATACTCTGCGCTGGTACGGTCTGCCCCTGCTTTCCGACAGCCACCATACCTGACTAAAATTCTTCAGGCCACCTTCCAACACCATGCTGACTACGTCTGGATTAGAAGCCCAGAGAGCAAGCACCAGGCGCATCTCCCACTCCTCAGTCTTCCTAACGAAGTCATTTTCACAGCCACTTGGGATCCTGAGCGCTGGGCGCTGCTGGAACGTCACGGCGAGTGGTTTTTAGTGCTGTGGTTTGATTTATTGTGTACTGCTGGCAGTCTTGTTGGCACCGCCGAAGTGGCTCTTGATTTGGGCGCCTCTCCTCTCGTCTGTGTCATTACTTCTGATGGGCTAGTCGAGACAGTTGAGAAGCAGGTACCAGTTTCACTCAGTCAATTTGCCAGTGTCTTTCAGCAAGACCCTGGCCTTCGCGAACGTGTGGAGTTTGAATTGCAGCGGGCCGAACTTTTGAGGTTCACGCTGTTTCTCGTGAGTCATGCCGTACTCATCTGCGCAGAGGATCTGACCTACCGCGATATGGATCGGAATTTTGTGCGCTGGGCACGCAAAACCGGCCTGCTCGATTGGCATGAGAGCTGGTTACATAATCGCTTAGCCACAGCAGGCATCCCGTTCGAAAAAGTCGATTCCAGGGGCACCAGCCAGCGCTGCAGCGCCTGCCAGTATCCACATGGTCAGCGGGATCGAAGTGAATTCCGTTGTCCCAAATGCGGTCACAGTATGGACGCGCACGAAAATGCTGCACGGAACATCCTCCAGCGCGGCAGCCTGAAGGGCAGGCAGTGGCAACGTGCTCATGCCAAGACTCGCCTCAGGCAAGGTGTGGCATGAGAACTACTCTGTATTCCGCCTCAGCATTCCGGGACGTCGACACCTGTGATGAGGCACCTCGAAGGCCAATTAACGCATCCGACACTGAACAAGGACTCTCCCCTGCCTGGCCAGGCAAGCTGGAACGCGACGACGACGGGAATAAGGGGTTGAAAGAACTTTTTTCTCCACCCTGGTCGCCAGAAGTGATTGACCAGCGACTGCAGCAACTGACCAATGGCAGGTGGCTCAGGTCGTGGCAACGCCGAGGGGATAAGGAGATCCACCAGCCACTGATCGACGAAATAGATCAGAGTGGAGTGAACCGGCATCTCATCTCCAGAGTTATTCCCCCAGAGACGCTGAAGCAGCTAGTACAGCGTTCAATTAATTCGGATAGCTTGATAGTGCCGACCAAAGCTGCGACGGGCATCCTGGGTCGAGAATTGCCAATTGATCTTTACCCCCGCTGCATTTCGGGCGCTCACCCAGGATTC
>NZ_SMMH01000091.1 GCF_004634215.1 Deinococcus fonticola
CCAGTGGCTTATTCAGGAGGGGGAAGTCTCCCCCTGAGAAAAACGCAAAAGGCGCAAACATCCTGAGCGCGACCTTCCTCACGTCAGGCCGCAGGATGTGTGCAAAGCGTTTTTCTACCCCCTCTTGCGAGGCATCGAGCGGCGACGTGCAGGGGGGGCAGTGTTCGGGGCCAGCCCAGACGATTTTCAAGGGGAAGCCAGGTCTACCGCTTGCAGCGGGCCACTTGTCCCCCGGCAAAAAGCGCCGGGAGATGTTGCCGCAGGCCACTTCACGCCGCTGACGCGGCTGTATAAGGAGCGGCCAGAGGCCGCGCCGCACCGCCCCCGGCCCGGAGGCCGTCAGGGGCCGCGCCCGTCGTCGGCCTAGAGGCGGCTCGTCGTCCTAGCCGAGCGCGGAACACCCACCGGGCGGCTTCAGCAGCAGCGGGGTCAAGCTCCAGCTTTGGGCGGGGTTCAAGCCTCAGCTTCCGCCTTGCCGCATTGCCCGCAGCTTTCCTCATGGTGTTCCCCGTGACGCGGCCCCCGTCAAGGGTGCAGAGCAGCCCGCTTGCGCGGCCCAAGCCCTTGACGGGGGCCGCTGGTGACGGAAGGGGGTCAAGCTGCGGGCAAAGCCCGTGGCGAGGCAGCAAAAAAGCGCGTGTTCCAGACGCGCTTCGTGAGGTACTCCTATGAACAAGTTTAGCATTTTCGCCGCTGTTTTTCTAGTCGCGCTCGTTCTCGCTATCGCGGTCTTTCTCATCGCCAACGACAAAGACACCGCCGGATTCCTCGCCATCGTCACCGCCCTCGCTCCCATCGTCACGCTGCTGCTGAAGCCGCAGAAGGACGACGACCAGCCGTAACCGCCTGAGCATCACGGGGCCGCTGCCCCCCGTGGTGCTTTTGCTCATGGCAAAACGGGCCAGGGCGCAGGGGGCAAGGCGACTTGGCGGCGTGACCCTCAGCGTCAGCCAGAGCGCCTGGCCAAAGCCCCACCCACCCTCTCTGGATTGGCCCGCGAGCGGGCGACCTGTCCCCTGACGGGGATGCTGGCGCAGGCCACCATGCGCCGCTGACGCGGCTTATTCGGCCCATAAGGCGGGCCGAAGGGAGAAGGCGCGGCCAGGGGCCGCACCGTGCTTCCCCCGGCGTTCCCTGCGGTCACGGCGGGCGGTGCGCCCGTCGTCGGGTTTGAAGCGGTTCTGCACCCGAGCCGAGCGCACAGGAACACAAACCCACAGAAGCACAAGAACACAGGAGAGCGGCCAGGGGCCGCACGGCCACCAGAACAGACCCAACCCCCCCGCCCCTTCCCCTGGAAGGGGAGCTTTCCCCCCCCGCCCCCAAAGGGGTAGCAGGGAAAGCGCAGGGCCGCAAAAAAGCGCGGCTCAGACGCTTTCCCGCTGTCCAGGGTGAAAAAGCCTCAGAACGCTGTCAAACCTGAACGCCCCCGGCTGG
>NZ_SMMH01000092.1 GCF_004634215.1 Deinococcus fonticola
CAATGGTTCGTGCAGTTTTAGGCGGCTTTGAGGCCGAAATTTAGCGGACTGGACGGCAGATGTTCTAATTCTTCAAAGCGGGCCGAGAGATCCAACTTGGACAAAATCACTTGGGCCAGCAGGGCGTTATACGCCCTGCGTTTCATGTCTTCGAGACTGAACACCAGATTCTGTCCGCCCTCTGCTGCTCGCAGGGCCTCAAGGCGACAGAGGTTCAGGGTCAGCAAGACCACGTTCCAATGCGCCTCAATGCCTGGCTGTGACCGCAATTGCACATCCTGGCTTCCCAGGAACTGCTTGGCATCCCGGAAGATCAGTTCAATCTCGAAACGGCTCCGGTACAGCGCAATGACCTCATGAGCGGGCATCGTCACAGCGGTGCTGAACAGCACCGCGTAACCCGTCACTTGACCCTTTTTACCGACCTGCTGGATGACGACTGCACGCACTTCTCGCGCCCACTGCACGCTCCAGACCACCTGAGTCCACACCCGCTCGGTCGACGTTTCAGAAACGAGGTCAAAGCGCTGCAAGTCGCTGAAATCCACCTTGCCGTCGAACTTTTTTGGCCGTCCGCGTCGTCTGGGATGCTCGCCGGTATAGAGATACTTGAGGTTGGCGTTGCGAGGAAATCTGGAGATGAATGGGAGACCGTGACCGGTCACGGTCTCCACCATGGATTCTTTCGCATAGTTCCCATCCGCAACCACAGCGGCCAGATCAAGCCGTGGAACAGTCTGGAGATCAAGCAACACGTCATCCAGCTGGTCAGCGGCCTGTTCCAGACGACTCGGGGCCTCAGACCCGGTCCGGGTCTGACGGACATCGACCGTAAATGCCTGTCGGTGCTGGACGTCAATCAGGGCACAGCAGGATTGCTCGATCCCACGTTCGGTCCGTGCGGCACAGCCATTCCAGAACGAGCCGAGGTGTGCGGTGTGCTGACCAGATTTGCGGTGAAAAGAGGCGTCGATGGCCAGAACGCACAGTGGGCTGATCAGCCCACTCTCAATCGCCGTGCTCACAGTCGCCCGGTGTACTGCGCCCCAGGGAATGGCCCCGGGGTCACTTCGGTGCAGCCAACGACGGATCGTACTCTCTGAGCAGGCCGCATATCGGGAGAGGTTCAGGACGTTCAGCCGTCCAGGAACAGCGAGAAATACGCTAAGCAGCACGGTCAGAAAATTCCGCTGCGTCTTGCGCAGCGGGACCGCGCTGAGAACGTACTGTAGGATAGCCATTAGACCCATTGGAAGCGGTGTGTTCACAGCCCCATTTTCGGTGGGTCTTTCTTTGTGACCTCAAAACTGCACGAACCATTG
>NZ_SMMH01000093.1 GCF_004634215.1 Deinococcus fonticola
CTGACGGCCTGACAAATTTTATGAGAAGACGTCCCCGATAGGGGATAATTTCTGTTTGTGACGACAAAAATGCTCCTCGGGGACGTACCCCGACTCTACCAGAATGTCCGCCCCTTCCTCAGTTCCCTTGCTTGGAACGATGTTCGCAACGCAGATACCTGTGCCTGGCTCGTTGCAGGCTGTCTGGAAAGCCGAATCTGCTCCATCCCTGCGTGGGTGAGCGGACGAATCTCGAAAGCGCAGGTCGCGCAAAGTCGAGAGGTGCAGGCCCGCAGATTCCTGGAAAACCCCAAGGTTGATCCCTTCGAAACCTACGCGCCGCTTGTCCTCCAAGCACTGCACCATTGGGGCGAGCACCGTCTGGTGCTCGCTCTGGACACCAGTATGCTTTTCGGGAAGTTCTGCCTGATTCGCTTTGCCATTCTCTTCCGGGGACGTGCCCTTCCACTGCACCAAGAAGTTATCGAACACGAAAGTGCTCAGGTTTCGACCCAGCAGCTTCTCCCCCTGCTGGCCCGTGTTAAAGGCATCCTTGATACGCTCGGCATCCGTGATGTCCGCCTTCTTGCTGACCGGGGTTTTTGCGATACCGAATTGATGGATTGGCTCTGGGCCTGTGGTTGGCACTATCGCATTCGAATCAAGTCGAACCTGATCCTCGCTGACCCTTCAGGTCAGCGCCTGTGCAAGCTGGACGAAATCCGACTTCAACCCAGGGAGACGCGCTGTTTCCACAACGTCGCTCTCACAGGGCAGGCTTTTGGCCCAGTCCACGTTGCAGTCGCCAGACCCACGGACGCACAGGAGCAATGGCAGGTTGTGAGTAGCGAGCCGACTGGATTGGAAACGTTCGCGGAGTACGGCGAACGGTTTCAGATCGAAGAGGGCTTTCTGGACGACAAAAGTGGACTTCACGGACTGGAATCCTCAAAGCTCCGTGATGTTGCGAGCCTGAACAGACTCGTCATGATTTTGGCACTGGCAACGCTCTTTCTGATCACCAAAGGCGTGCAAATTGTTGCTCAGGGGAAACGACGCATGGTTGACCCGCATTGGCAACGCGGGCTGAGCTATCTCAAGATTGGGGAACGAGCAATGCGCTGGGCACTCAGTCGTGGCCTTAAAGTGTTTACCCACCTGGCAATGCCAGGTGGGCCAGATCCAGATCCTTTGGGAAAGCGGAAGAAGAAATCTCCCGACCTCATCACTCTGCTGGAAGTCGGCTGGACGCTGGTTTTACGCCCTCTCTCATAAAGTTTGTCAGGCCGTCAG
>NZ_SMMH01000094.1 GCF_004634215.1 Deinococcus fonticola
CTTAGCGTTGTGTCTTGGACTGGGAGCCTCACAATGGGTCTCAGTCAAGCCGTCCAGGTCAACAAGCCCGTCCTTAGCGTAGGTTCAAGAGACCGAATTGTAGGTGGGGCCGACTTGGGCACTTTCTTCGAGACAGAACAATATCCGAGGCACGAAAAGCCTGTACACAAGGGCCTGCCCAAAGAAAGACACGCTTGACCAGTCCATCACTTCTCAAGGGGGTCAGCATGTACGTTTTGGGCATCGATGTTGGCAAGACCGAGATTTACGTTCGACTGGTAGAGCGGTGCCCCGGTGGGCCACCGAAAACCATTGGCAAGCAAAAATCCTTCGACTACGACGAAAAGGGCCTGGATGAACTCACTGCCTGGCTCTCCTCAATGCTGATTGTTTTTTCCGATGTTCACGCGGTTATGGAGGCCACAGGCGTCTACTGGGAACGCTGCGCTTTTTACCTTCATCGGATGGGTTTTGTCGTGAGCGTGGTGAACCCGGCCCAGATTAAGTACTTTGCTCAAAGCTCACTGAGACGTGGAAAAACCGACTCGATGGACGCAGATATCATTGCCCGTTACGGGGCAACGATGGCCCTGAAACGCTGGGAGCCACCGGTGGCAGAACTGGAAAACCTGAAGCTGCTGGTTCATGAACGGGATGGGCTGGTGAAAGAATTGAGCCAGGCCAAGAACCGCCGTCATGCGCTGAATACCCGTGAGCAGCCCGACAAATTGGTACAGAAACTGACAGAAGACCGCATTGCCTTTTTGAAGGGTCAGGTCGAAGCGGTTGACCAGGCCATGCGTGAACGGGTAGCTGCGAATACGGCACTGAACGAACAGGTCAAGCTGCTGCAAAGTGTGCCAGGCTTTGGTTTTCTGACCTCGTTAAGCATCCTGGTTGAGACAGCAGCGTTCAGCACGATGGAAACCAGCCGTCAGTTGGCTGCTTATGCTGGCGTTTCGCCAGCACCACACCAGTCGGGAGCGATGAATCGACGTGGTCGCATTTCTAAGATAGGAAATCCTCGACTCAGACGGATTGTTTACCTTGCTGCGGTGGCAGCTACGCGTACCAAGACGAAGGAAAAGGCGTTCTACCAGCGCTTGCGGGAACAAGGCAAGCCAGGGAAGGTGGCAGTCACAGCGCTGGCACGCAAATTACTATGCGTGGGCTTTGCGGTGGTCAAGTCAGGGAAGCCCTACGACCCGCTGTATGTGCGGCTTTCCAGCGAGACTTGACGGGCCGGGCAAAAAACAATATCTACAATTT
>NZ_SMMH01000096.1 GCF_004634215.1 Deinococcus fonticola
TGAACCTGAAAGGCAATCAGCGTTGCGGCCTGGGGGATGGGCATTAAACTGTAGTCGGGATGAGGCGTCAACACCTTCATCCCTTTGCCATTCTGGACACGAAATGTCAACCCCTAATCGCCGTGAAATGTCAACCCCTAATCGCCGTTAAATGTGTAAAAGTCCAGCATGGAACTCATCGCCTCACCGCCATTGATGGCAATGTTGGTGAGGTCTGTCCCCAAGGCTTTTTTCAGATACGATTCGAGGCCCATCTTGTAACTGTCGGCCGAATAGCTCGTTCCGGCCAGATAAACGGGGAATTCGTCGTCGCTCAGCAGATCGCCCCCTGAAACCAACTCTGCTTTAACTGTCGGGTAAGGCTCGACCAGCGGTTGCCATTTGGTATTTGGGCAGTCCAGTTTGACCCTTACATCCCATCCAAACCCGTTGCGCTGGGTGACCGGGCCAGGAACGAGCTTAAATTCTTTCGTTGAAATTTGCTCCTTGAGCGAGGGTAATTTTGCAGCCAGCGTTGTCGCCACAGCTTTGGCCGCCACTTCTGCCCCTTCTGGTCGCCAGTGTCCATCTTGCAGGAAGAACAATTGCTTTTTCGGATTGCGTGTCAGCTCCGTGTTGGCAGCACTCATGAAGTCGGCAGCAGTTACACCATAGGAGGCAAGATTGGCGATAGAGCTTTGATAAGCGTCCAACGCCTGCTTCTTAAAATCGGGATGATTGCCTTTGGCAAATACTGACCCCTCAATCTCGCTAGCGTCAAGAGTTCCAGAAAAAGTGAATCCGGAGCGTGGTACTGGAATAACAATCAACTCTGTGCCGCGCTGTTTCAGTGCCGTTACGAAGCGTCGAAAGTAATCACCAGAGGCCTTAGGGATGTCGTGGCGTCCTGTTTCCACCTGCACGGCACTCATAACGAGGCCATTGCTCCCAAAGTAGTACTGATTTTTATCAGTGAAGGGCCTGCATTCCGGCCGGACTGCGCCAGCTGTGGCGGTCAATGCTGCTGCTAGTACAGCGTTCTAGAAATTATAATACTTAGCCTATGGGACGCCCAATTCAGTATGCGGTCGTGCTGAGTGCTGAGCAGGAGCAGTACTTGAAGAGCCTCACGTCAAAAGGAAGCGGCAAGGCG
>NZ_SMMH01000097.1 GCF_004634215.1 Deinococcus fonticola
CCAGGACGATTTCTTCCTTGACCCCAGATGCCCAAGTTTTGCGCTGCTTTCCCATAGAGTTCCTCCAGTTTGCCTGACCCTCCTATCGGTCAGGCGATTTTTGGAAGGAATCCCTGGAGCATTACCGGATGAAGCGAAGAAGGCTCTTGAATCCAATACGGCTCAGGCCATGAATGCGGCCACCAATGTCATCGGGACACCCACCAAAGAAGGTCTCGTAGACAAGTACAGCAAGGACGCCGCTTCAGCCGTGAGCGCACGAGAAGTCAGTGAAGTGCTCGTACAGATTACGGGCGAGGCCATGAAACAGGATGCCACCATGTCTGTCGCCTTGCTGAACCAGTTAAGTGAACTGGCACAACAGCAAGTGATGACCAACACTCAACTGATGCTGGAACGTCAATCGAAAGAGCAGGAGATTGCACGTAACGAGGAAGAGTTTAAGGCTGAAGTTGAACAGATGGTGGCTGAGAACAATGCTCAGGCGGCAGAATTCCAGCGTGATATTAAATCCGCTTATTCCAATATGTCGTCCATTCTCAAGGCCGATATTAAATTGGAGCCAGTGGGAGAATGATGAAACAGATGCGTTTTGTTATTGCATTCTTTCTCCTAACACTGTTCAGCGTTTCATACGCCGAAACCTATGACACTTTCACTCAGATTTTTATGGGCAACCCTATTGAAATGGTCAATGACTTGGGCGCTAACTTGCGTTCCTCTGGCTTGTACGGCTCAGTCAAGAAACTGGCCTATGCAATTGCCGTCGCAGGATTCTTCTTTCAGCTTTACAAGGGCTTAGGCCGTAATAACTATAAGGAGATGCGAGCAACAATAGTGCAGGCGGTTGGAGTGATGATTATGCTCAGCCTCGTTCCAAAAGCGCACAGTGCCATCATTACCTCTTGGCAAACCACCTACACCGCCTCCAATTCCCGTTTTTCTGGACAACTGAGTGCCAAGATTGATGCAGCCGGAACCGAAATGTCGAAAATGATCGACGGCGATTAGGGGTTGACATTTCGTGTCCAGAATGGCAAAGGGATGAAGGTGTTGACGCCTCATCCCGACTACAGTTTAATGCCCATCCCCCAGGCCGCAACGCTGATTGCCTTTCAGGTTC
>NZ_SMMH01000098.1 GCF_004634215.1 Deinococcus fonticola
ACCTCGGAATCAGCCTCTCCGCGCTGTCCAGATGGCGCAAACAGGCCGCAAAGCAAGGTTCCCTCGCCTTTCCAGGTCAGGGCCGAATGGCCCTGACGCCACAGGAGCAGGAAATCAAACGTCTCCAGAAAGAACTTGAAATTCTGCGGCAAGAGCGAGAAATTCTAGTAAAAGCGGCAGCCTGTCTTGGGCAGAACGGACGCCCATGAGGACGCCTGCCCGCTTCTTCGCCAAGCAAAGTCTTTGAGATTCATGTTCATTGCTGAACATCTCAACGACTACCGCCTGGACATCATGTGCCGAGTCCTGCGAGTCACGCCCAGTGGCTTCAGGAGTTGGCGAAGAAGGCTGCTCTCAACACGAAAAGTCGAGGATGGACACCTCAAACTGCTGATCGAGAACATCTACGACGAGAACAAAGGCCGTTATGGTGCGCCGCGTATTCAAGCCGAATTGGCGGCGCAGGGACGCCGCCACAGTGTACGCCGGATTGCTCGACTGATGCGTGCTCTCGGTCTGTACGGCAAAACCCGTCGTAAGTTCGTCAAAACCACCGATAGCAAGCATGCCTTGCCTGTTGCGCCGAATTTGTTGGAACGGAATTTCACGCCTGAGACTCCAAATTCAGCCTGGGCGGGCGATATCACCTACATCCCGACCAAAGAAGGCTGGTTATATCTGGCGGTGACCATGGATCTGTTCGCCAGGACGATTATTGGTTGGTCAATGAGCCACACCATGACCGCTGAATTGCCCTTGTCGGCGTTAAATATGGCAGTGAGCAGGCGGAATCCGCCTGCTGGCGTGATCTTTCATAGCGACCGTGGGAGTCAATACGCCAGTCATGCCTTTCAGGATGCCCTAAAGCAGAATGAAATGCTGTGCAGCATGAGCAGAAAGGGGGATTGCTGGGACAACGCCGTGGTGGAGAGCTTTTTCGAGACCTTGAAACGTGAATTGGTGGATGGCTGCGTGTACCGCAGCCACGAAGAGGCCAGACAGGCCATTTTCGAGTATGTGGAGGTGTATTACAACCGCAAACGGCGGCATTCCAGCCGGGGCTACTTGACGCCCTGGGAGGCGGAGTGCCAAGCTAC
>NZ_SMMH01000099.1 GCF_004634215.1 Deinococcus fonticola
TATTGATAACGGGCTAAGTCGGTGTCACCTCAAATTGGATGCCCAGTATTTTCGCAGGGAGTTGGCGATAGCGAATTTTCGGCCAGACCTTGCCTAGATATGCCTTGAGTTGCTCCAGGGTCTGCGGACAGAAATTGGCTAAGTGATGCCGTTTCACATACGCCCAGACGAGTTCAATCGGGTTCAGTTCAGGACTGTAGGGTGGTAGATACGTGAGCGTCAGGCGGTCATGCTCTGCGACGAAGGCCGAAACGGCCTTCGCCTTATGAATGCTGGCGTTATCGACCACCACAGTGATTTTTCCCTGAATATGACGCAGCAGGTGGGTCAGGAACGCCATGAAGCCACTCGCAGTTACCGCGCCCTCGTGGATCTGTTGGAAAAATTGACCCTGGGAGGTGATTCCCCCGATCACCGAAAGTTTCTTCCAGTTCGTTTTGGCAAAAATCTCCGGGGTCTGTCCTCGCGTGGCCCAGGTAGAACCGACCACTGGTTTCATACTGATGCCAACTTCATCAGCCCAGACGACCGTTTCACCGTCCTCTATCTTTTTTTTCCAGGGCTGGAAGCTCTGCTTCCAGCCACTTCTCGACTTGCTCAGCGTTCTGTTCCAGCGGGCGTTTTTCCGCCTTTTGCCATGAAAAACCCCAGCGCACCAGGAGTTTCCCTACCCAGTCACGGTCATACCACACGCCATACTTGACGCCGATCAGGTCACGGATCCGCGCCGTCGTCCAACGACCCTCCGGGAACTGTTGTGGGTCTGGGCCAGCCTGAATGAGGTCGATCAGTTCAGCGATTTGAGCGTCCGTCAGGAATGACGGACGCCCAGTGGAACGGGTCGCTTCCAGAGATTCCCCTTTCTGGAGGCGTTGTCTCCAGCTCCGAATGGCGGTAGGTGCGACACCAAAACGTTGGGCCAGTACGGTAGAGGACAACGTCATATCGCTCAGGAAGGGCAATGCCGCCAGACGGCGCTCCTCCATCTGCTGTCGAGTCAGGAGCTTGGGTCGCCAAACTTCAACCATAGCCAGAGTCTATATCTCGCCATGAACTTACCGCGTTATCAATA
>NZ_SMMH01000100.1 GCF_004634215.1 Deinococcus fonticola
ACCACTGAAGGATTGGCCATCAGGCGCTGGCACTCCTGACTCAACACCTCCTCGACCTCATCCAGGGATTTGAACGTCCGGTTCGCCACCGGACGTTTCACCTGACCGACCAGCGGCTCTGCGGGCGATAACTCTGGCGTGTACGGCGGAAAGTTGATCAGCACCATGTTAGGTGGGACGCGTACCTGCGGGCTGGTATGCCAGCCCGCACCATCCAGAAGCAGCACAATGATGTCTCGCCCGGTGGGGTTCATGGCGCGGTCGAACTGCTGCAGTGCCACCTGCATGGCCTCGACACTGACCGTGGGCAGGATCAAAAAATCGCTCTTCCCGGTGGCGGGCTCTACGAACACGTAGACGTAGACCCACTGAAATCCTCGATGCTGCACCGCGATCGGTCGCTGACCTTTCGGCGCCCACACTCGCATCAGGACAGGTTTGAGCCCAACCCGGCCCTCATCCTGGACGAACAGGCGTACCCGCTGATGCGGGTACGCTGCCTGGGCGATCCGCAGCGCCCCGCCTACTTTTTTTTAAAGGTGTCCTGCACCTCGGGGGACGCGGCCCGGTGATGGCGGGGACGCGGCATCTGGACACTGAACCCCAGGCGTTTGAAGTAACCCCAAGCACACGGGGGACTGATCTCGATGCCGAACTCCTCCTGCACGTACGCTTGTACCTTGCCGCTCGTCCACACGCCGCCCATGGGCGGCGTGTTCAGTAACGCCTGGGACAACTGCGTCTGTTGGTCGAGTGTCAGGGCGGTGTCGGCGCGATTGTCTTGGCGTTTGTCACGCACGGCTTCAGGGCCGTGCTTGTTGTACTGGCTGATGAGCACGCTGATGGTCGTACGGCTGTATCCGGTCGCGTCCATGAGTTCGGGGATGGTCTTGCCCTTGGATTTGAGCCAGAGAAGTTGCCAGCGTGAGCGTTCGACGGGTCGCGTGGCAGCTCGGTACGCCTGTTCCAGCTCATCGGTCGTGCGGTGTGTGGTCAACTGGGCAGCTCGCATAGTTGATTATCACTTTAGTCCCGTAT
>NZ_SMMH01000101.1 GCF_004634215.1 Deinococcus fonticola
GGTAATGCTCCAGGGATTCCTTCCAAAAATCGCCTGACCGATAGGAGGGTCAGGCAAACTGGAGGAACTCTATGGGAAAGCAGCGCAAAACTTGGGCATCTGGGGTCAAGGAAGAAATCGTCCTGGCCGTCCTTAGCGGCGAAAAGTCCATCGCGGAACTGGCCCGTCAGCATGGGGTTGCCGAAAGCCTGATTCACAACTGGCGAACCCAGTTCGTGGAGGCGGGCCGTGCCCGCCTTGCAGGGAATAGGCAGGACGACGGGTTCAAAGCCCTTGAGAAGGAAAATGAGCGCCTCAAAAGCCTGCTGGGTGAGAAGGAATTAGCCCTCTACATCGCAAAAAAAGTCAGGGGTCTTTAAGCCTTGAAGAGCTTCTCGGCCTGTACGAGGAAGTGCGTAAAGACCATCCCCGCCTGAGTCTTTCCAGCTTCGCCCGCGAAGCTGACATCCCCTTCTGGCGACTGCGTGATGCTCGCCAACAAGAAATTCAGCGTGTCAGACGTGGGAAGCGGAAGGAGGAGCGTCAAGAACGCATTCGGGAGATGGCCCTACGCCATCCAACCTGCGGGTATCGCTCACTGCACGCCCTTCTACGTCAAGATTGCAAAAAGACAGGAGAATGCTGTCCAGGACGACACGAAGTTCGTTTGACATTGGTTGCCTTGGAACTGTCCCCCCCTGTACCGAAGAGGATGAGGAGGCAAGTCGCTGGTGTCGTCCCCGCAGTGTTATGGCCTGCTGGTAGGAAGGTGCAAATTGATGCCACCCGCTTTGCACTGGAAGACGGTGTGTCTTGGGCTTATGTCGTTCTGGACGTGGAAACTCGTGCTGTTTTGAACATTCATGTGGTGCGGTCACTCTCGGCCAGCAGCGCGGTCACCGCGCTGCGAGGAGGTATTGATGAACTGAAGAAGCTCGGTATTCAGCAACCCCTGGTCGTGATGTCTGATGGCGGCTCAGACTTCACGTCACATGAGTTCAACGCCGCATGCAGCGAGGTGGGTATCTGGGTCAGGGCGAAGGTGTCCCAGCAGGGTG
>NZ_SMMH01000102.1 GCF_004634215.1 Deinococcus fonticola
GTGGAGTGAACCCCTGAACGCGGACAGAGGAGCAAGGGATGTCGCCCCGGTCAGCCCGTAGGCTGATCAGCAGATGGAGGGAGACGGACAATGCCCGGACGAATGCACAGCCGCGAATTCAAGCTCGAAGTCCTTGAACAAATCGAACGCAAGCAGAAAACGACCGCCCAGTTGTGCCGCGAACACCAGCTTTCACCGAGCCTGATTCACCGGTGGCGCAAGGAAGTGGAAATGCGTGGCGGCGCGGCCTTTACCGATATGAAGACGGGAGATCAAGCGTTAGAGAGGCGAATTGCCGAACTGGAACGGTATTGTGGGCAACTTGCCCTGGAAAATACAATTCTGAAAAAGTCGTTGGCGAACTACCGCACCAGGAGCGGCTCGAGATGATGACGGATGCGCGTGACGCGCATCCAGAACTCACGGTGGTTCGCTTGTGCGAAGCCTTTTCGCTGAGCCGCAGCTGTTTCTACGAATACAAAAACAACGAAGATACTGACCCAGACGACGAATTGGCGACTGAGATAGAAACCATTATTGAAAAATTTGTTGGTTACGGGTATCGGCGGATCACCCGTGAGTTGGCCCGTCGCAAGAAAAAGGTGAACCACAAACGCGTCTTGCGGGTGATGCGCGAACGCGGGCTGACCCACCGCAAAAAGCCGCGCAAGACGACCACTACGGATTCCGGGCATGCTCATCAGCGGTATCCGAATCTGTTGGCCGTCACGCACGTTCTCCGTCCCAATCAGGTCTGGCAGGCTGACCTGAGCTATGTCCGCATAACCGGTGGTTTTGTGTACGTCGCGTGTGTGCTGGATAGCTTTACCCGTGAAATCGTTGGCTGGTCACTTTCTGAACGACTGACTGCTGAGGTGCCCCTGGAAGCGCTGGACAACGCGCTGATCGCGCGTTGTCCTTCACCTGGGCTGATTCATCATTCTGACCAGGGCGTGCAATACGCCTGCACCGCCTACACCGAAGTTCTGAAGGCTGCTGGCATCAT
>NZ_SMMH01000103.1 GCF_004634215.1 Deinococcus fonticola
GGGCGCGGATTGCGTTGGGGGCAGGTGAAAACCTGGACGGCCTTACGCTTGAAGGTGGCCCTCATCGTTGCCGCCTACAACTTACGCTTCGCACCTCCGCCCTTCGTTGTCAACCCCTAATCGCCGTCATAAAAGGGCCGTGACTACTGGAAAATTTGAAAGTTGCGTTAGGAGGCTAGGTTACAATTCGGGAGATGTTCAAAACGTCCAGTCAGCCTCATTGATCGCGTCTGGGTCACGCAGGGGCCGCATGGCCCCTGCTGCGATGTCATCAGCCATTTCAAAATGGTAACGGCCCAGCACATTGATGTGACCATGCCGCATCGGGGAAAGCCGCACCATGTCATCATCCTTGACATCCTCACCAATTTCTCTGATCCAGTCGAGAGAGGCTGAGATGTAACGGGTGTTCCAGACCGCAACCGCGTTCACCACGAGTCCCAGCACACCAAGCTGGTCTTCCATGTTCTCGCGGTAACGCTGGCGAAGTTCGCCTTTTCTGCCATGAAAAATCAGTCGGGCCAGTACCCAGCGGGCTTCACCGCGATTGAGTTGCCGTTGGATTTTCCTGCGGTAATCCTCGTCCTGAACGTAATTCAGCAGGTAAAGCGTCTTGGCGATGCGTCCCAGTTCAGCCACGGCTTTGCCAAGTCCTGACAGACTGCCGTTTTTGCCCAGTACGCGCATAATTTCGGGTGCAGGAACTGTTCCCTGTTTCAACGAAGCGGCAACCCTGAGCAAATCATCCCAATGGGACGCAATTAGCCCAGTATTGATCTGGTGGCGAGCGACCTCGTTGAGGTCGCCATAGTTGGCGTGCCGATCCATGCGCCAATACCGGGTGTGACCGATGTCCGCAATCCTAGTACAGCGTTCTAGAAATTATAATACTTAGCCTATGGGACGCCCAATTCAGTATGCGGTCGTGCTGAGTGCTGAGCAGGAGCAGTACTTGAAGAGCCTCACGTCAAAAGGAAGCGGCAAGGC
>NZ_SMMH01000105.1 GCF_004634215.1 Deinococcus fonticola
AATTGAACCTGAAAGGCAATCAGCGTTGCGGCCTGGGGGATGGGCATTAAACTGTAGTCGGGATGAGGCGTCAACACCTTCATCCCTTTGCCATTCTGGACACGAAATGTCAACCCCTAATCGCCGTATATAGGAATCCATATCGCCAAGCTCATCTGCCCGTTGACGTAAAGCATTCAGCGTATTGACGAAGGCCGCATAATTATTGCTTTTCAGAAGCAGGTAACCTCGGGTGCGGGGGGATCAGTGGGTGAGGTAGAGGAGCAAGTTGTGCATGGCGACTTTGCGGCAGACTTTTGTGCGTACTGACCGGAAGGAATTGAGTTGCCCGAACACTAACAGGCCACAACGCACCATTCTGGAGAAGACCGTCTCAACCATCTTGCGTGTTTTTCGCATGGCTGTCGTCCAGGTCGTAGGTTTCTTGGCATTGGAACGACTCGGTGCGGTGACACCACAACCCAGATAAGCGCAGTCCCCCAGGACTGCGCTGAGATCGTCAATGCGAGGGTTAAGCAAGACTTTGGCAACGGTGGGATCAGCCACATTTGCGCCCACCACAGCAAAACGCTTGAACATGCCCCCAGCACTCACGACAGCGTGCAGCTTGTATCCCATGATCCAGCCCAAACTGCCCCGGCCTCCACTCGCTTCCACCTGCTCACGCGGGCGGTCATAGCGGGCACCACGGCAAATAGGGATCGGGATGGAGTCAATAACGGCGTATTCCTCGTGTTCAGTGGTCGCCAGGGAAAGTCCAAAGTCGGCAAACAGCCGCTCACACGCCAGCAGGATGCGATGATGACTGGAGTGCTCCCCAGAAACTGGACGGTGAGTCCCTAGAGACAAAGGCTCGAACCCAGCCCTAAGCTGGAAAGCGAGGCCCAGTCATGAAAATCCGTCAGTTTACCGAAGACCAGAT
>NZ_SMMH01000106.1 GCF_004634215.1 Deinococcus fonticola
AGTGGGACGACAAAAATATGCGCAGCGCACGCCAGCAATGGCCATTGGTTTGACCGGGCGGTGCTGGTGGGATCTGCTCACCCTGCCCTGTGGCGCAGCCTGTCGGGAATAGTTCCAACCAACTACCCAAAATCGAGGTAGTACAGCGTTCTATAATTTAGAATACTTAAGGTATGGGACGCCCAATTCAGTATGCGGTGGTGCTGAGTGCCGAGCAAGCGCAGTACCTGAAGACCATCACTTCAAAAGGAAGCGGCAAGGCGCGGGTCATGACCCGCGCCCGCATTCTGTTGCTCTCCCATCAGGGAAGCGCCGATCTCGAAATCAGCCGTGCCCTGGGGGTCAGCGTGCAAATGGTGCGTGCGACACGCAAGCACTTCGTCCTGGGTGGATTGGATGACGCCCTGTTCGATGCCCCCCACACGGGACGCCCAGCAAAATTTGATGGCCAGGAACGTGCGGCGATCACTGCTTTGGCCTGTAGTGATGCACCAAAGGGGCATAGTCAGTGGAGTATTCGTCTGCTGGCAGACAAAGCCGTCGAACTCCAGCTTGTTGAGGGCATTGCGCCCTCAACGGTGTTCTACATCCTGAAAAAAACGAAGTCCAGCCGCATCGCAAAAAGCAATGGTGCATCGCGCAGCTGACCGCCAAATTTCTGTGCGAGATGGAACGGGTGCTGGACGTGTATATGAGGCCATATGACGAACAGAACCCCGTGTTGTGCTTCGATGAACAACCCTGCTTTCTGATCGGAGACAAACTGGCCC
>NZ_SMMH01000107.1 GCF_004634215.1 Deinococcus fonticola
TACCAACCCAAACCGCGCCAGGACAGCGAACTCCGGCAGCGCATCCATGATCTGGCCAAACAGCATCCCCGCCGAGGATATCGCTTCATTCACGCCCTGCTCGTACGAGCAGGGGTCACCATCAACAAGAAGCGCGTTCGACGACTCTGGCGCGAAGAAGGTCTCGCCATCAAACCTAAAACATCCCGAAAAGTCCGCACTGGGGCGTCGATTCCCATGCAGGCCGAGTATCCCAATCATGTCTGGACGTACGATTTCGTCTTCGACCAGACGCTGGAAGGGACAACCCTGAAGATCCTCACCCTGACCGACGAATTCACCCGGCAGTCCCTGGCACTTCGGGTGGCCGAATCCTTCACCTCCAGGGAGGTGAAGGCCGTCCTCCAGGAAGTTATTGCGCAGCGTGGTGCACCAGGATTTATCCGCAGCGACAACGGTTCTGAATTTATTGCCCGTGATCTGGGCATCTGGTTGGCTGTCCAGGACATTGGCACCCGGTTCATTGAACCTGGCAAACCGTGGCAGAACGGCTTTGCCGAGAGTTTCCATTCCCGCCTACGAGCCGAATGTCTCAATCAGGAGGTCTTCTATTCCGCTAAGCACGCCCAGGTGCTGCTGGAGGATTGGCGAAGGTTTTACAACAGCGCCAGGCCGCATTCGTCTCTGGCTTATCTGACCCCGGACGAGTTTGCCCAGCAGGCCAGGGGGCGGCCTGCCGACCCCCTTTGCGGAAAC
>NZ_SMMH01000108.1 GCF_004634215.1 Deinococcus fonticola
CAGGCGGACGAACTCTGGTGTCGTACCCAACGGGGCGTGCGGTGGCTGGCAACGGCCGTCTGTGTCTCCTCACGACTGCTCCTGTGGGGTGCGTTGGCTGCTGAGCGAACGCACGCCCTGATCGCCGAGGTCGTGAATCAGGTGCACTGCGCTGCACAGCTTCAATCACCAGTGCTGTGGGCGACAGATGGATATGGAGCGTGGAAAACCCAGGTTCTCAGGATGTTTCGGACTCCGCGGCACACTGGGCGCCCACGGCGCCCAGTGTTGGTGCCCTGGGCGGAGTTGCACATCGTGCAGGTCGTGAAACGAACCTCCCGTGACCGAATCGAGCGACGTATCGCGTTCGGTGACCTCTTCGAGGCGTTGCACCTGATCGAAGCATCGCAAGGTCAGCCGGGTACCGTGAACACCGCATTTGTGGAACGGTTGAACGCGACGCTCCGGACGTGGTTGCCAGCCGCTCACCGTCGCTCCCGGCATGCCGGGAGCGACGGTGAGCGGCTGGAACGTCACTTCTTCCTGGTGTTGGCGGCGTACAACTTCATTCGTCCACATCGGTCACTTCGCGTACAGGTGAATGGTCGGTGGGTGGATCGAACGCCGGGGATGGCCGCAGGTGTGACGGATCACGCCTGGACGGTCGCGGAACTGCTCCGCTATAGGATCGAACCGTTTGTTGAAGCCGCATGATTCAGCTCCACGCTGTCCTGTGGTTCTACCCA
>NZ_SMMH01000109.1 GCF_004634215.1 Deinococcus fonticola
AACAGCAACGCGGCGACCCGGCTGCTCATTCTTGAGGACGCACTCGAGATTCTGCATTGCCAGGACATCTTCACCCTCTATGGCGACCGTGAATTCATCGGCCAGGACTGGGTTGATGGTCTGATTGACCAGGGTATCCCGGTCACCATCCGTATACGGTACACCACGTCCATCGACGGTTTGCCCGGCCGCGAGTGGCTGAGCGACCTGCAACCTGGTGCAGTAGGGGTTCTGCTCGATGACGTTGAGGTCTTTGGCTCACCGATGAACGTCGTGGGGACATTCACGACAGATGGGGAGATGCTGCTTGTGGCGAGTAACGCGATGAAATCGCACAAAATTCTGAAAGCCTACCGGAAACGGTGGAAAATCGAGTGCCTGTTTCGAGCGCTGAAATCCAAGGGATTTCAGCTTGAGAACACCCACATGACGCTCCATGACCACCTTGAACGGTTGCTCTGCGTGCTGACCTTGGCCTACGTGTGGTGCATTCTGGTCGGGCTTCAACAAAGTGTTCGACTCAAAACCCACGGAAGGAGGGCGTGGAGTGTCATCACCTTGGGTCTGAGAGAATTGGTACGGGCGTGGAGCCAGCCTGAAAAACAGCGTGGGGTACAGCTACTTGCCTTTATTGACCTCCTTTCTCCATCCCAGACGGGATTTTTGGAAACTGTCGGGT
>NZ_SMMH01000110.1 GCF_004634215.1 Deinococcus fonticola
TGTTTCCGCCAGTATCGTGGCTGCTGAGATCAGCGCAATGCCAGGAATCGTGCGCAGCAACTTAAGTTGCTGCTGAACCTCGGTGTGCTGCTGACCGAGTTCCTTGATCGCTTGCTCTAAGTCGTTCGCCTGGCGTTCCAACAACGCCAGACGCTCCTGCGCGAAGGTCATAACCTTCGCGTCGACCTGATGGGCGTCCCTGAGCGCGATGAGGTGATTAACGGCGATTAGGGGTTGACAAGGGCGAAGTTTCGGAAGCGGAGATTGTACGCCACCAGAATCAACGCCACTTTCAAGCGCAGACTTGCCAGCGTTTTCACCTGTCCCCAACGCAAGCCACGCCCGACTACCGACGAAAATGCACACTCGACCGCTTTGCTCAACGGCTCATAGTCATCACGCCACCGAGGATCGACAGTCCTCGCGTTCGCTTTCGGAGGGGTCAGGTTCGCGCCATCCTGGTACGCCTTATCCCCGATGACCTTTGGCCCGCCGACAGCGGGCCAATCCTCGTTCAACTCGTACCTCACGGCTACGTCATGCTGATTGGCCTTGGACTGCACCCAAGAAGGCGGACAGGGGGTCAAGTCACATCTGGGCTTGATGATACTGGGCCGCAAACTCTGCCGGGGGCACGTACCCCAGACTGGAGTGTAATCGCCTCTCGTTGTACAGGGTT
>NZ_SMMH01000111.1 GCF_004634215.1 Deinococcus fonticola
TCCTACCCTCGAACGACTTCGGGACGAAGTCGAATCCTGGGTGAGCGCCCGAAATGCAGCGGGGGTAAAGATCAATTGGCAATTCTCGACCCAGGATGCCCGTCGCAGCTTTGGTAGGCACTATCAAACTATTCGAATTAATTGAACGCTGTACTAGGCCGGGGTGCCGCAGGCTTCGTGAAAATCAGAGGTGCAGTCCCTTGAGCAAAGGCTCCTGGTAACTCGGTATTCACCTCAAGACCGTGGGCTGCGGCCCTCATCCAAAACCGGAAATCCACACCGATGAGAACAGAGTCGTGATTGGCCCGAAGCAGGTGCGTCGGTTATACGGAAACCTGAGTCGGAACACCCCCATCCCATAGCGATACAAGACGCGTCAGGCGGGTAATAGAAGAACCTGCCCCCGCGGGTGATGCCCCGACTTGAACCGGCCGCTAACGATTTCTCAGACTTTCCCCGGTGAGGTTCACCCAGTTCGATCAGGCAATGCCGGGGAATCTGGCCCCTGTCATCAAGGATGCGAAAATTCCTTCATTATCAAAATCAAATTACGGCGATTAGGGGTTGATTTTTGCAGCTAGAAATGAGAGAGGGACGGATGTCTAAGCCTCGTCCCGATCTCAGTGTAATCCCCATCCGTGAAGCCCAGCCCATCCTCAGCGCCTGGATTCGCCC
>NZ_SMMH01000112.1 GCF_004634215.1 Deinococcus fonticola
CAGCGCTTGATTCCCTTCCAGCGCAGGAAATTGAACCACTCTTGCCCGATAAATTCACGGTCGGCGATCAGGACGGCCCAGCGCTTCGCCGGGATCCGGCGAAGCAGCATGCCGACCAGAAACATGCGCGTTCTGGAGTGGCTATTTCCACCGTGATCCAGGACGGTTCAGGCGAGTGGAAGAGCAAGATCCCCGACCACAACAGCCAGCACCAGCAGGTTCAAGTCAGTTTGCCCATACTTCCAGCACGTACGGTCGATGACCATGGTCAGTTTTCCTTCCGGGAGGAGTGGCAGCAGGACGTCCAGAACGTCCTGCTGAGAGAGGCCGGCGTCATGGAAGACCCGAGCGACCATGCGAATGGTGGATTCGATAGTGGCATTGGGTCGGTCGATCTCGTGAGCAATCTTGCGATGGAGCGTGGATTCGGACTGAATGATGCCGAAAAGAACCTCAGCAACACAGCGGAGAGAGTCTATGCGTCGGTGTGGCAGGCGTTCTTTGAGATAGGCCGTGAAGGTGTCAAGATGGTTCAGGGCGGTTTCTGGGTGTGTGAACGCACCAGAAACCGCCCTTTGTCGTTTTTTCTGCGTCCTGATCGACATTTAACTCAACCTGTCAGGTGCTGAG
>NZ_SMMH01000113.1 GCF_004634215.1 Deinococcus fonticola
TTGCGGAAACTCCACCGCAAATGTGGCCGTCAGACCGTTCCCTGGGCAGGAAGAGAAAGCCAATGTTGTACCCTTGACCTGAGCCGAGTCTCTACTCGAAATCGTCCAACTTTTGGGGCCAGCCCAGAAGTGGTCGCCGCCGATCCTAATGCCGCCAAAAATATCGGCGAGATTGCCATGGTCTTAAGCTGGCAGCGGCGCACCAAGCAGGGTGCCTGACCATGTCGATTATCCGGTGTCGGTCGCCACCAGCCCAGGTGGCGGGCCACGAACCAGGTCTGCACCTTCCTTGTGAGGGTACAACGGGGTCGGCAAATAGCCCCAACTCTTGAAGTCGATTGCCATTGCAGAGTCCCAACTTTTGAAGTCATGGAAAATTGCGAAAATGTCGAAAGTCCCAACTGCTGAAGTTGAGGAGAGGTCGAAAAAGTGCAAAGTCCCAACTCCTGAAGTCGAGTCGAAAATTCCGCCAGCAAAAAAGTCCCAACTCCTGAAGTTCAATGGTTCGTGCAGTTTTAGGCGGCTTTGAGGCCGAAATTTAGCGGACTGGACGGCAGATGTTCTAATTCTTCAAAGCGGGCCGAGAGATCCAACTTGGACAAAATCACTTGGGCCAGCAGGGCG
>NZ_SMMH01000114.1 GCF_004634215.1 Deinococcus fonticola
CAGTTTGATGATCTGGTCTTCGGTAAACTGACGGATTTTCATGACTGGGCCTCGCTTTCCAGCTTAGGGCTGGGTTCGAGCCTTTGTCTCTAGGGACTCACCGTCCAGTTTCTGGGGGGCACTCCAGCAGGATGCGGTGGTAGCGAGTGCGATCTGGCAGCGACGGAAAGAGGTCGGCGTGGTCTTGCTTGACCAGTTCAAACCACACTTCATCATTGGGCTGTTCCAGAATGTCGCCCACGGTGGCAATCGTCATCAGTTCACTGATGCTGCCCTTGCGATCAGGGGCATCAGGGAGGCGACACCTCCCTGATGCGGTTAATCCTTGCAAATAGTCGTCTATCGCGACAAAAACATGCAGAAAGAGGTCTGCTACGCTAACCTTCTGGAGAAGCTGGCTGGTTCGCATAACCCCAGCTTCTTCCTTTTTCCCCTTCTACCCCCCGCACCCGAGGTTATTCGTATTAAATGAACACTGTAGTGGGTGGGCCAATCGGCATTCATCTGCTCACCCGCATTCAGATCATGCTCGTGAGCGGGCCGGATCAGGTATCGCACGATGCGTCCATTGGGAAGCGCCCAGGCATGCAACTTGAAACCATAAATCATG
>NZ_SMMH01000115.1 GCF_004634215.1 Deinococcus fonticola
TCGCTCAGGAAGGGCAATGCCGCCAGACGGCGCTCCTCCATCTGCTGTCGAGTCAGGAGCTTGGGTCGCCAAACTTCAACCATAGCCAGAGTCTATATCTCGCCATGAACTTACCGCGTTATCAATAATGCCAGGAAGATTTGGAGAGGCCCACCAGAACACAGGCCCGTTCGGGCCTGATCTGCGCCGCGACCAGCTCCCTGACCACAGCGCGCTTCTGGGTGGGCGTTACCGCTTTTTTCCAATGACATCCTTCATCGCATCAATTTCCAGGCGCTGCTGACCGACGATCCGCAGCAGACGGGCGTTTTCCTTCTCGAGCTGACGAAGCCGTTTGGCTTCGTCAGCGTTGGTGTCGCCATATCTCTTCTTCCAGGCGTAGTAAGACGCGGTGCTGCACCCGAAGTCGCGGCAAAGGTCTTCGACAGACCGCTCGCCTTTTTTGCCTTCCTGGAGCAGTTTGATGATCTGGTCTTCGGTAAACTGACGGATTTTCATGACTGGGCCTCGCTTTCCAGCTTAGGGCTGGGTTCGAGCCTTTGTCTCTAGGGACTCACCGTCCAGTTTCTGGGGAGCACTCCAG
>NZ_SMMH01000116.1 GCF_004634215.1 Deinococcus fonticola
CGGCTCGCTGCTCACGACCTGCCACTGCTCCTGAACGTCTGTGGGTCGAGCGACCGCGACATGGACTGGGCCAAACGCCTGCCCGGTGATGGCGACGTTGTGGAAACAGCGTGTTTCCCTGGGGCGGCGTCGAATGTCGTCGAGCTTGCACAGGCGCTGACCTGCAAGGTCAGCGAGGATCAGGTTCGACTTGATACGGATGCGGTAGTGCCATTTGCAGGCCCAGAGCCAATCCATGAGTTCAGTGTCACAAAAACCTCGATCAGCAAGGAGCCGAACGTCATGGATGCCCAACGCATCGAGGAGGCCTTCGACACGGGCGAGCACAGGGAGAAGTTGTCGGGTCGAAACCTGGGCGCTCTCGTGCTGGATGACTTCCTGATGCAGTGGAAGAGATCGTCCCCTGAAAGTGACAGCAAAGCGAATCAGGCAGAACTTCCCAAAGAGCATACTGGTGTCCAGAGCGAGCACCAGGCGGTGCTCGCCCCAGTGACGAAGGGCTTGGAAGACCAGCGGCGCATAGATCTCGAAGGGATCAACCTTCGGGTTCTCCAGAAACCTGCG
>NZ_SMMH01000117.1 GCF_004634215.1 Deinococcus fonticola
CGTTCCATCTCGCACAGAAATTTGGCGGTCAGCTGCGCGATGCACCATTGCTTTTTGCGATGCGGCTGGACTTCGTTTTTTTCAGGATGTAGAACACCGTTGAGGGCGCAATGCCCTCAACAAGCTGGAGTTCGACCGCTTTGTCTGCCAGCAGACGAATACTCCACTGGCTATGACCCTCTGGCGCCTCACTGCACGCCAACGCGGTGATCGCCGCTCGATCCTGGCCATCGAATTTTGCTGGACGTCCCGTGTGGGGTGCATCGAATAGGGCGTCTTCCAGGCCCCCCAGGACGAAGTGTTTGCGTGTGGAACGAACCATTTGCACGCTGATCCCAAAGGCACGGCTGATCTCGAGGTCGGCAGTTCCCTGGTGTGAGAGCAACAGAATGCGGGCGCGGGTCATGACCCGCGCCTTGCCGCTTCCTTTTGACGTGAGGCTCTTCAAGTACTGCTCCTGCTCAGCACTCAGCACGACCGCATACTGAATTGGGCGTCCCATAGGCTAAGTATTATAATTTCTAGAACGCTGTACTA
>NZ_SMMH01000118.1 GCF_004634215.1 Deinococcus fonticola
ACGGCGATTAGGGGTTGACAACGAAGGGCGGAGGTGCGAAGCGTAAGTTGTAGGCGGCAACGATGAGGGCCACCTTCAAGCGTAAGGCCGTCCAGGTTTTCACCTGCCCCCAACGCAATCCGCGCCCTGCAAGAGAAGAAAATGCCGATTCGATGATCTTACGGGCGGCATGGAATTCCTCACGCCAGCGTGGATCAGGGGTTTTCATGTTCGACCGCGCTGGCACGATGTAGCCGCCACCCTGATAGGCTTTATCGCCAATGATCTTCGGCCCGCCATAGGCGGGCCACTGCTCTACCAGATGTCCGCCCCCAGTCAAGTCATGCTCATTGGCAGCCACCAGGGCGTATTGGGCAATTTTGCCATTCAACGTCGTCCAGGCGTGCAATTTGAAGCCATAGAACTTTCCCTGAGTCCCAAAACCGAAAGCCGCACCAGGAAACTTGCAGCGTTTTGCTCGTTTGTACCGGCACATCGGGATCGGTTCCGAATCGATCACCGCGAATGCCAGAGGTTCCACTTGA
>NZ_SMMH01000119.1 GCF_004634215.1 Deinococcus fonticola
TTGAACCTGAAAGGCAATCAGCGTTGCGGCCTGGGGGATGGGCATTAAACTGTAGTCGGGATGAGGCGTCAACACCTTCATCCCTTTGCCATTCTGGACACGAAATGTCAACCCCTAATCGCCGTCGCTAATAAAATCAGTTGGATACCACTTTGCACCAAGCCCAAAATGTCCATCCTGAATCACCTGGGCGAGGTGTGTTTGATGCTGAGTGACTGATTCAAATACTTTTGCATTCAGAGAGCCGCCACGGCACTGTACCAGGCCGTAGATCTCCTCTAACTTTTCACAAAAGAGGGCAATCACCTTGAGATCTAATCGACATTTCTGATAATTCCATAGGCCAGATTCCCAGAGTTCAAAAGTATAAAATTGCTTTCCGCTGACCTCATGAACCTGGCGGCCTGACAAACTTTATGAGAGAGGACGTAAAACCAGCGTCCAGCCGACTTCCAGCAACGTGATGGGGTCAGGGCATTTCTTCTTCCGTTTGCCCAGAGGTTCTGGATCTGGCCCACCTG